>JBBTLC010000132.1:0-2671 GCA_038068875.1 Deltaproteobacteria bacterium | reverse complement strand
CTTCTCCTCATAGGGGTGCCGGGAAGCGGCAAAAGCCTCTGTTGCAAAGCCCTGGCCGGAATATGGAACCTGCCGCTCCTTCGGATGGACGTCGGAAGGCTCTTCGGCTCTACTGTAGGCGAATCCGAAAAGAACATCAGGCGCTGCATACAGCTTGCCGAGGCCGTAAGCCCCTGCATCATGTGGATAGACGAGATAGACAAGGCCTTCGGAGGGGTAACGGGCTTTCAGGGTGATTCCGGAACGCAGCTAAGGGTGTTCGGGACTTTCATCACGTGGCTTCAGGACAAGGAAAAACCGGTTTTCGTCATAGCCACGGCGAACGAGCCGAAAAACCTCCCGCCGGAACTCTGGAGAAAAGGCCGTTACGACGAGGTATTTTTCGTGGACCTCCCGAGCGTGGACGAAAGGGAAGAGATATTCCGCATACACCTCGAAAGAAGGTCGCAGGACCCCTCCGCCTTCAACCTGAAGGAACTCGCCCAGAATACGCAGGGCTTTACCGGGGCCGAGATAGAGCAGGGCATAAAGGACGCGATAGTCACCACATTTAACGCCATACACGAAGGCAAGGACGCCAAAACAACCGAAACCCTGATAGACGAACTTTCATCTCTGAGCCTGACGAAAGAGGGCATTTTGGGATCCATCAGGAATATCACGCCTCTTTCGGTTCTTAAAAAAGAAGAGATAGAAGAACTCCGCAACTGGAGCCACCAGCGCGCGAGGCCCGCGTCAAAGTCCCTTTTCCGCCAGCGCGTCGAGACCCTTACGGAAAAAGAAAAAAGAAGCATTGCGATACACGAGGCCGGGCACGCGCTCCTTATGCGGCACCACTTCGGAAAGCTCCCTGTCTTCGTGAGCATAGACAACTACAAGGACTTCAGCGCCTTTATCCCGCGCGAAGAGGCCATGAAAAACACCTTCACCAAAAGGGACCTCGAAAAAGAAATAGGGGTCGTCATGGGAGGGATGTGCGCCGAGACCGAACTCTACGGACAGGAGTCCAAGACCGTCGGCGCGTCGCATGACCTGCTCGAAGCCACGGCAAAGGCGAAGAAGATGGTCGTCGAGTACGGATTCGGCGAGATAATGAAAAACGCGAGCCTCATCCAGCTTCAAGATTATACGCTGGCCTCCGGCAAAGACGTTTTGGACGACATACAAAAAATCCTCACGAACGCGAGGGAAGAGAGCGAAGAATTCCTCGCCAAAAATAAAGAAATCCTTCTTAAGCTCGTGGACGCGCTCATGCTGGAGGTCTTGATGAGCAGCGAATCCCTTTCGGAATTCTTCAAGACAAACCCTCTCGAATAAGAGGACGGTGGCGCGATGAGCTACTATACCGAGATAAAGACCGAACTCAAAAACAAGCACTACATATTGCTGGCCCTCAAAGAACTCAAAAAAAGAGGGGAGATAACGCGCTACGAACCGCTCGAAAAAAAGGATTCCATAAAGGTGGACCGCGGCGGCGATCTCTTTAATATCTCCACGACCAAGGAAGGAACGATCCGGGTCGAGGGGGACGCGAGGGTCGTAACGGCGTTTACCCAGCGCCTGACGCAGATGTACGCTTACATGTCGATAAAAGAAAACCTGCCGCTCGATTTCGAGATAGCGAAAGAGACCGAATCCGCCGGCAGCATAACTATTCTTCTGAAAGGATAGGGCTAAAGCCATGGCCGGAAAAGAGATAAGGATAAAGATAACGCCCGACGGCAAGGTGGAGGTTGACTCGAGCGTTTTCAAGGACTGCAAGGAAACGGCCCTGCACCTCGAAAAAGCGCTCGGCAAGATACAGCGCTTCGTCGAAAAGGACGACCTCGACACGGCCGAGCGAATAAAGATAGAAACAGGTGAATAAGAAAACTTCCCTCAACATACACGCCGTAATACCCTGCTCAAGAATAAACGGTCCGGGCAAAAGACTCGTGGTGTTCTTTCAGGGCTGCGACAGGGGTTGCGCCGGGTGCTTTAACCCCGCGACGCATTCTCTCGGGACGGCCGCGCTTTACTCGGCGGACGAGGTCTTTGAAAGGCATCTTACCCCCGGCATCGATGGGCTGACAATAAGCGGAGGCGAGCCGTTTCTTCAACCAAAGGGGCTTGCCGGGCTTTTAAAAATCGCCAAGGAACGCCGGAATCTTACCACAATCGTTTACACGGGCTTTACGTTGGAGGAACTTCAAGAGAAAACCCCCTCCACGGAAGCCCTTAAATACACGGACGTTTTGATTGACGGGCCGTTCGTCGAATCAAAAAAAGAGACGACCCTTCTCGCGAGGGGTTCCTCGAACCAGACGTTTCATTTCTTGAGCGACGCGTATACAATCGAAGACTTTTACATGCCGGGCAAAATAGAAATAAACATCGGAAGGGACGGGGTAATCGTGGAAACAGGCTTCGGTGTCCTGCGGACGGCACAATAATGCCGAACTCGACGATTGAACGCCTAAGAGCCGTTATTGAATCAGGCTCTAACCAAAAAGACAAAAGGACGGCGATAACAAGCCTTCTATCCGGGCTTCCGGCGTCCAAGGAAAACTTAAAGGCCTTCGAGGCCGCTCTCGTCCTTCTCGAACAACTGGAAAATATCGAGGAACGGCAAAACGGAATACTCGAATTCAATCACATCCTTCCAAAAACAGAGGCGTTCTCTGAATTGCAC
>JBBTLC010000131.1:0-4037 GCA_038068875.1 Deltaproteobacteria bacterium | reverse complement strand
AACCACACGTCCAGGATGTCCTCTTCCTTTAAGAATTCTTTTTTGCCGCATTTCGGGCATCTTACATTTTCAGGCAGGAATTCTTTAAGGTCCTTTGAAAACCAGACGTCCGCGCCCTCTTTTTCGAATGTCTTTACGAGTTTATCTATTAGGCCGCTGTCTAAAAAGCTCTCCCCGCAGGCAACGCACGAAATAGCCGGTATTGGCACGCCCCAAGCGCGTTGCCTTGAAAGGCACCAGTCGGGCCTGTCGCGCACCATGTTGTAAATCCTGTCCCTTCCCCACGAGGGAATCCACAAGACGCCTTCGTCTATTGCCTTTAAAGCCCTTTTTCTCAAATCTCCGTTTTCCATGGAAACGAACCACTGGGCCGTGGCGCGGAAGATTATCGGATTCTTGCACCGCCAGCAGTGAGGGTAGGAGTGCGATATTTTTTCTTCTTTGAGAAGCGCGTCTTTGCTTTTAAGAAGCTCTATTATGCCTTGGTTGGCTGAAAAGACGAATTGTCCCTCGAATTCCTTGAACTCGTGCGTGAACTTTCCGGCGTTATCAACGGGCGCGTATATGTCGAGGCCGTATTTAAGGCCGATCTCGTAGTCGTCCGCTCCGTGGCCCGGCGCGATGTGAACGCACCCGGTTCCGGCCTCTGTGGTTACGTGCTCGCCCAAAACGACCTTGGATTCCCTCTCAATGAAGGGATGTTTTAAAACAATGCCTTCTAATTCCCGCCCTATCCACGCACCTTCGAGGATTTCATAATCACTCTCGTTAACCCCGAATTTTTCCATGCAGGGTTTTATAAGAGACTGTTCCATTACGAGTTCGGCGTAAGGGGTTTTTACGCGGCGATACATTTCTTTTGGATGAACGGCCACCGCGAGGTTCGCGGGAAGAGTCCAAGGAGTGGTTGTCCAGATTACGAAGAAAGTCCCCTTTCCGGGATTTATCGCGAATTTGACTTTGGCGTCTTTTACCGCGAACTTAACGTAAACCGAAGGAGACGTCTTATCCGCGTACTCGACCTCAGCCTCGGCAAGGGCGGTTTTACAGGAGGCGCACCAATGAACCGGCTTTTTCCCCTTATAAAGAAGCCCCTTGGCGTTAACCTTGCCAAGTTCGGCCAAGATGCCCGCTTGATATTCGTAGTTCATGGTAAGGTAGGGATTGTCCCAGTCGCCTAAAACGCCGAGCCTCTTGAATTCCTCTTTTTGGATATCCACGAATTTTTCGGCGTAGGCGCGGCAGTGTTTCCTTATCTCGGATTTACTCAGAGAGTCTTTATTTTTTCCCAGATTCTTTTCCACCTGAAGCTCTATCGGAAGGCCGTGGCAGTCCCAGCCCGGCACGTAGTCAGTTGAAAAACCCGACATAAAGCGGCTTTTGACGACCATGTCTTTCAAGATCTTATTTAAGGCGTGGCCTATGTGGATGTTGCCGTTCGCGTAGGGCGGGCCGTCGTGAAGGGTATATCTTTCGCGGCCTTTTCCACCTTGGATTATCTTTTTATATAAAGACGCCTCAATCCACTTTTTAAGCGTCTCAGGCTCTTTTTTCGCGAGGTCGGCCTTCATGGGAAAGTCTGTTTTCGGGAGGTTTAAAGTGGTTTTGTAATCCATGGGTAAAAACGCTTCCTTAACGAGATTTGGTCAAAGGTTATTTAATACCATATTTATCTAAGCAATACCACGCCGCCTACTATAAGACCCGCGCCGAGGATTTTCTGGATTGTCAACGCCTCGCCGAGAAATATTATGGACACGAGGAGAGCGACGAGCGGATATGTGGCGGCTAAAGGCACCACGACCGAGGCCTCGCCGCTTTTAAGGGCCGTGTAAAAGGTCATCTGCCCGAGGAATCCGGCTAAAAATCCGCCTGTTGCTACGAGGAGGACGCTTTTCAGGTCGCTTGTTATGGCCTCCGAGGCCTTTCCTAAGACGAAAAGACCCATTATCGCCGCGGCTGTTATCGGTATCGAGCGGACCACCACGCCTACAAAAGGGTCTATCCTGCCGTTAAGCCCGGTTTTTTCAAACGCCGGAGCGAGCCCCCAGATAAAGGCCGTGAGGAGAGAAAATATAAAAGCGTTTTTGTTCATTTACGCGTCTCGGTCCTTGCGGATGGTACGCCCGCCAATCACTAAGGCGGGCGGATGAAATGATAAACCCCGATGGTATGCATGCCGCGATGCAAGTTAAGATATTATGGGTGCAGAGGTCACCCCTGCTAAATCTTAAGCCCCCCGATATTACATCGGGGGGCTTAAGCGGGTTTGAGCCGTCATCAAACCGCTTATTAGAACGCCGAGCCTTTAAGTTTCCGCTTGTTAATCGGCTGAACAGGGCGGTTACTCTTGCCTATTATGCCGGTAAAGGCCTTTATCTGAGCCTCGCTCATCTCTATCGGGTTTTTCAAGACAAGCCAGTTAACCCCTTCGCTGCAGGGCGGGGTCGTGAGAGAGCCGGAGTAGTTGAAGTAACCCTTTTCAACAGGGAGAAGGTCGGATGCGTTGAAGGCTGTTTTGACGTCAGTTGCGTCATTGGCTTTTTTAGGGAGGTTCGCCCACAGTTTCGCGATGGTTTCGTTTTCCGCGCCCCTCTTCATGAGGACTCCGACGACCGCGAGTTTCCCGTCTCCGTTTTTATGCACGAAGTGAAGCTCCATGTCGGCAAGTTTTCCGTCAATGGAGTGTTCGCTCGGCGCGTGGAAGTGGAACTGCACGAGGTCGTACTCTTTTCCGTTTATGCTTATCATGCTGCCGTTAGCGTAATTCACCTGCAGGGTGTGGCCGTTATTCAAGACCTTCGCGGTCTTTATCGCGGAATACGAGAAGTCTATGGGACTAAGTTCTTCCTGCTGCGCCCCTTTTATGTCTATCGGGGACTGGGTCTTGCCCTGCGAGCAGGTTCCGTAATCAGGGGAGAGTTCGCCCCATTTGTCGGGAGAGCCTTCGCCCTGGTATGTCCAGTGAGGAGCGCTGTGGCCTTTTTCTCCCGCAAGGGCAACGGAGTATGCGCTAAGCGTGAAAGCGAACGCTATGGCTAAAATAAGCCCGGATATTTTTATTGTCTTCATTGTTTTTCTCCTTTTTTATTGGGTTTCTTTTACAAGCAAATCGTGCAGGGTTTCAAGCCGCGTTACCGCGTATTCTTTCGTGCCCGAGGGGAGGTTTATGACGACTTCGTCGCCCGCGATTTTATTGAGAAGCGCCCTTCCCATCGGAGAGCTTACGGATATCTTGCCGTTTTTCGGGTCAACCTCTTCCGGGGTTACGAGTTCGTAGGAGAGGCTTTCGCCGGTATTTACGTCTTCGAGATACACCTTTGAGCCGAACGCCGCCGCGCCCTTAGGGATATCCTCTATCTTAAGGGACGAGAGAGAGCCTATCCTTATCGTAAGGTGCCTCACTCTGGCCTGAAGAAAGCTCTGCCTGTGTTTGGCGGCCTCGTATTCGGAGTTCTCGCGAAGGTCCCCGTGGGCCGCCGCCTTTTGAAGCTCTTTTGGGACGTCTATGCGGAGTTCCCTGTCGACCTTCTTTAGTTGTTCCTTCAGTTTTTTGATTATCGGCAGTTCTTTCATAACCTTCCTATCGATTGCGTTTAAAAGCAACAAGGCCTTCCACGTGGTACGTTTGCGGAAACATATCAACCGCGAGGGCAAAGTAAGGGATATAACCGTGTTTAACAAGAAAAGCGCAGTCTCTGGCCATTGTCGGCGGACTGCACGAGACATAGACGATTTTCTCAGCCTCAAGTCCGGGGAGCTTTTTTATCGTTTCAAACGCGCCGCCTCTCGGAGGGTCTAATATTACCACGGAAGGCTTGTGTTTTTCAAGGTTAACGTTCTTGCGGCTTCCGGACGATTCAACCGAGAATTCCACGTTGGAAACATTGTTTTTGAGGGCGTTTTGCCTCGCGTTTTTAATTGCCGAGGGGTCTATGTCAGAGGCATAGACCATCCGTGCTTTTTCGGAAAGAGGAAACGTGAAATTGCCCGCGCCGCAGAAGAGGTCAAAGGCGTCGTCGTTTTTCGTAAGGCCC
>JBBTLC010000130.1:0-9106 GCA_038068875.1 Deltaproteobacteria bacterium | reverse complement strand
GTTGGCGAGCTTGAGTATCGGCCGCTCGACGTCGTTGAAGAAATCCATTGATTCCGGGTCATACACGCCACCCTGATCTCCCTTCGCCTGATGGAGTATCGGCGAAAGCGGCGGCACGTAATAGTTCATCGGAACCGTCCTGAATTCCGGATGATGAGGGAACGCTATCCTCCACTTCTTGAAGAGCATGTAAGAAGGGGACTGCTGCGCGGCCTTTATCCAGTTCTCTTCGATGCCGTTTTTCCTCGCGGCCTCGATGACCTTCGGATCGTTCGGGTCGAGCACCATTTCCCTCATCCCCTCGACGAGCCTGTTGTCGGGCAGTTTGGCGGTCTCTTCTATCCTGTCCGCGTCGTAGAGCAACGCGCCGACGAACCTTATCCTGCCTGTGCAGGAATGGGCGCAGGCATTGGCCTGAGCCGTCTCGGTCCTCGGGTAACAGAATATGCACTTCTCGCTCTTCCCGGTGTTCCAGTTGTAATACGGCTTCTTGTACGGGCACGCGCTCACGCAGAATCTCCACGCGCGGCATACGTTCTGGTCTATAAGAACTATGCCGTCTTCGCCCCTCTTATAAAGGGCGCCTGAGGGGCATGACGCCACGCAGGCCGGGTTCGTGCAGTGATTGCATATCCTCGGAAAGTAGAAGTAAAACAACTTATGGAAGTGGGTGAGGAGCTGCTTCTGCGCGTCCGAAAGACCCTTAAGGTTCGGGTCGTTCGACGCGTAGAGCGGGGATCCGCCCATGTCGTCGTCCCAGTTCGGTCCGATGGATATCTTGTTCATGAACTCGCCCGTTAAAAGGGACTTCGGGCGCGCCACCGGCTGGTCGTCTCCGGCCGGCGCGTTGAACAGATTGTCGTAATCGAACGTAAAGGGCTCGTAGTAATCGTCTATCGTCGGAAGATTCGGCTGGAAGAATATGTTCGCCAGCGTCCTCAGTTTGCCGGGACCCTTCAAGAGCTTAAGCCGGAGCGCCCCGCTTCCCGTAATTTCCCAACCGCCCTTGAACCTATCCTGGTCTTCCCAGGTAAGAGGATAACCGGCGCCCGGTTTGGTCTCGACGTTGTTCCACCACATGTACTCAGCGCCCTGACGGCTCGTCCACACGTTTTTGCAGGATACGCTGCACGTATGACAGCCTATACACTTGTCAAGGTGAAAACTCATTGAAAGTTGGGCTCTAACGTCCATTACCACTTCACCTCCTGGTTTCTCATTTTTCTTACAAGAACGTTCGTGTCCCTGATTATCGGTATAGGACCCCATGCGTTGAACCCGTAGGAGAACTGTCCGTAACCGCCGGCCATGAGAGTCGGTTTAAGCCTCTGCCTCGTAAGGCTGTTATGGAAGCCGCCCCTTATCTTGTTCCTCTGCTCGGCCTTGGGAACGTTTACCGTTCTTTCCATGGAGTGGTAAGCGAACACGACGCCCGACGGTATCCTGGCGCTGACGATGGCGCGGCATACGAATATGCCATTGTCGTTATACGCCTCGACCCAGTCGTTATCCCTGATGCCTACGCTCTCGGCGTCCCTGTCGTTTACCCATATGCAGTTGCCGCCCCTTGAAAGCGTGAGCATCCGGAGGTTGTCGTAATGAGACGAATGGATCTGCCATTTGCCGTGCGGGGTGATGTAGTTGCACACGATGGCGTCGGTCCTATCGCTCTTTACGAGCTCGTTCATCTTGCTCGGGTCGAGTTTGTACTTGTGGGTCACTAAACCCTCGCCGAACTGAAGGAACATCGGATGGTCGAGATAGTAGTGTTGCCTTCCGGTCAACGTCCTCCACGGAATCCTGTAATCTATCTGGAGGGTGTACCCTTGGTATGCCCTTCCGTTCCTCGTATCGCCTGTCCAGAGCGGGCTCGTATTAGTCCTTCTCGGCTGGGCCACGATGTCGTCGTAGTTCATGCGGACGTCTCTGTGCGGACCGCCTATGGCATCGGCAAGGCCGTGATGGCTAGTGACGTTGAAGTACGGAATCTTCTTGACCTCTTCTTCGCCGAGGCACTTCCTGACCTCTTCCTTGGCCTTATTGAAGTTATCGCCGTGAAGTCCCGTATGATGCTCCTCAATCTCCCACTGCTTATAGCCGACCTCTCCGTTCGTGAGGCCCGAGAAGTGCATTACGATGTTACACGCTTCCTTGGCCTCCCTCATGGCGATATACTTATTACCGCCCCATTCGACCGTGTCAGTGTGCTTCATGTTCATGTACTCGTCGTATATCGGCTTTCCGTCAAGCATGATGCCGTGGAAGCCGTACTTGGTCTTCATCAAAGGCCCGAACGAGATGTATTGGTTATGGACGTTCGCGTAATCCCTCTCGACAACGTTCAGGTTCGGCATTGTCTTTCCGGGGATGGCTTCGCACTGTCCCTTCTTCCAGTCCTGGACGCCGCCTATGGCCGGCTGTGTGATTTCGCCGGGGGTGTCGTGGGCAAGAGGAGAAGACATTACGTCCTTCACCGGTTTAGGGAAGTGTTTCTTCGCAAGCTCGGAGAACTTCCTGGAAAGGAACTTGAAGGCATCCCAGTCGCTCTTTGCTTCCCAGTTCGGGGTTACCGCCGCGCCCATCGGGTGTATGAAAGAGTGGAGGTCTGTCGTGTTGATGTCCTCCTTCTCGTACCAGTGGGCCGCCGGAAGCACTATATCCGAATAGGTCGGGGTCGTGTTCATGCGGAACTCGAGCGTCGTTATGAGGTCTATCTTGCCTAACGGAGACTCCTTGTAGTTTATCTCCTTGCAATAGGGCTTGGCGACTTCGTCGGCGCCTACGTTATTGTGGGTGCCGAGGAGGAACTTGAAGAAGTACTCCTGACCCCTCGCGCTTGAACCGAGCCCGTTGGCCCTCCATATCATCCACACCCTCGGCCAGTTTTCCGGGGCGTCCGGATCGTCTATGGCGAACTTAAGAGCGCCGGATTTAATTTGCTTTACGGTATAGTCGACAATCTCCGCGTCCGACTTGGCTCCGCTCTTCGTTGCCTCTTCGGCGAGCGCGAGCGAGCTCTTGTTGAACTGCGGATACCACGGCAGATGCCCCATTCTTACGGCCCTGACGTTAAAGTCGGCGGTATGCTCGAAATCGAGCCCGTTGACATCAGGCACCCTGTGATAATCGGTTAGCTTGGAGTCATACTTCCACTGCTGGGTATGTATATACCAGTAGCTCGGCGTGTTCTGAAGGCGCGGAGGTCTCGCCCAATCGAGCGCGAGGGCCACCTGACCCCATGCGTCGAACGGAGCAAGTCTTTCCTGTCCGACGTAGTGGTTCATGCCGCCGCCGTTACGTCCGATACAGCCGCAGAGCATGAGCGCCATGGTAAACGCCCTGTAAATCATGTCGGCGTGGTACCAGTGGTTGACGCTGGCGCCGCAGATAATCATGCTTCTTCCTTTGGTAACCTCGGCGTTGGCCGCCCACTCCCTCGCGACCTGTATGATGGTGTCGCGTCCGATGCCGGTGTATTTCTCCTGCCATGCCGGAGAAAACCCTTTATCGTCGTCGTAGTTCTTGCAGTACTCGCCGCCGAGGCCGGGCCTCGCGACGCCTAACTGCGCCATCTGCATGTCGAATACGGTCGTTACCGCCACCTTGCCTTCGGTCGTGGTATCAACATACTTTACCGGCACCTGCCTCTTGTAAACCGTGCCTGTGTCGAGTTCGTAGAAGTTCACGTCAACGACGCCGTCCTTGATATTAAGGAGCGAAAGGGCCGGGTCTATGTCTTCGCTCGTCTTCCCGTCCTTATTGAGGGTGTTCCATTTGCCCTCGCTCTCTTTTCTCTGAGGGTAACGGTAACCCATGCCGCCGTACACTACGCGGGGCCTGTTCGTCTTGGAGTCCCACATCGCGAACTTCCACTCGGGATTGTCCTCGCCCGCGTATTCCGAAAGGTCGCAGGCCTTGAGGAGCCTGCCGGTTTCGTTGCCGTTCTTGCCCTTCTCTATCTTTACGAGATGCGGGGAATCGGTGTAATCCTTCTGATACTGAACGAAGTAAGGCACCTGCCTGTCAACGTAGAATTCCTTCAAGATGACGTGGTTGACGCCCATCCAGAATGCGCCGTCGGAGCCGGTCTTTACCGGCACCCAAAGGTCGGCATACTTCGCGACCTCGGAATAGTCCGGAGCCATGACTACGAGCTTGGCGCCGCCGTGACGGAGTTCGCTGATAAAGTGGCAGTCCGCGGTTCTCGTCCTGTTGGGGGTAGAACCGAGCACGACCACGTATCCGGAGTTATACCAGTCCGCGCTCTCACAAACGTCCGTCTGCTCGCCCCAGATTTCGGGGGATGACGGAGGAAGGTCGGTATAGTAGTCGTAGAAGCTCATGCTGACGCCGCCTATCAACTGATGGTACCTCGCGCCGGACGCGTAGCTTATCTGGCTCATGGCCGGAATGACTGAGAAGCTGATGTTTCTGTCCGGACCGTACTTCTTGATTGTATATATCTGGGCGGCCGCTACAAGCTCAATGGCTTCGTCATAGTTGTATCTCCTGAATCCGCCCTTACCCCTGGACCACTTGATCTTCTTGCCCTTTTCCGGGTCTTCCATTATGCTGGCCCATGCGTCAACCGGGTCGGAATGTTTCGCCTTGGCTTCTTTCCAGTAATCAAGAAGGATGCCGCGGATGTAGGGGTATTTCACCCTGACCGGACTATATACGTACCAGGAGGCGGATATGCCCCTCTGGCAGCCCCTCGGCTCGTACGGGGGAAGCGAAGACTCGAGAAGGGGATAATCTATGGCCTGAAGTTCCCATGTGATGATGCCGTCTTTCACGTACACCATCCAGCTGCATCCGCCGGTGCAGTTGTTGCCGTGAGTGCTTCGGACGGTCTTATCGTACTGCCAGCGATTACGGTAAAATTCTTCCCAGCCTCTTTTTGCCGGGTTATCGATGTCCTGTATCCATGTAGCCATTGCTTACCTCCCTCCTTTTCCGCGATAGTTTCTCCAAAGGGCCTCGTGTGCGGTGGTGTTTGTTCTTTTCCTGTACCTGTTGCTCCATACTATATTAAATATAATCAGCATTACGATCGTGCCTATGATGCCGCCGCCCACAAACGTCGCATTGCTTCTCGTCGGGGCCTTCTGTCCGGAAAATGTTTCGAGAAATGCCTTTAAGTTAGCGACTTCAGCTTCGGTCAATGGATGATTCGAGAATATCGGCCCCATTACCGGTATGTCTTTGCCGTTGATCCAGCCTGTGTCTATAAGGAAACCCTTGTTATCGAATACCTCCGTGAGATCCGGTCCGAGAGAGCCGCCGCCTAATGCGCCGACGACCGCATTCCCCGCGTTATGACAGGACATACATGGAGGGCCCCCGTTTTGAAACCTCTTCCCGCCCGTAAAAAACTGCTTCCCTGTTCCAGCATTGCCAACCGCCGCCTCTGTGGCAGCGACCGCCGTATCCGCCTGACCGGCCCCCTCCGCCGCGAACACCTGTACCGAACTCAGGGCGAGCGCGATAGCGATCACCACGACCACGGGCCAGATGTGCAGCTTCCTGAAAAGAACTTCACAATGTAGCCGCATTGAAACCTCCTTCCTTTGTTTTGAGAGTCGGCCGGAACCTTAAAAACAGTCCCGGCACTGGTAAGATTGAATACAGGGCGCAAACCTCTCCCTTTTCAATATGCAGGCGATTATATGACTTTTATCAGAATGATGTCAAGCCGAAAATTAAAACTTTTTTATAATCGCGGAACTGCTTGAAAATAGGAGGGTTTTTGGGGGCAGGATAAATCGGATACTATTAGTCTTTTTTGTCCTTTTTCGGCAGAATTACCTTAAAGACGCTTCCCTTGCCGACTTCGCTTTCAAGCGTGATTCCCCCCCCGTGCCGCGCGGCCAGAGTCTTTGCTATGGAAAGACCGAGCCCCGAACCCGGCTCGACGCCTCCCGTGTCCGCTCCCCTGAAGAATCTGTCGAAGACCTTTTCCCTCTCCCCGGCGGGTATGCCGCGCCCGGTATCCTCTATTGTAACCACGGCCTCATCAACGCCTTCCTTGACTTCAATCGCAACCCTGCCGCCTTGCCTGTTATACTTGACTGCGTTATCGGTTATGGTGAGAAAAAGGTCGGTCAGCTTTTCTCTGTCGCCGAATACGCGCGTCCTTGCGCCGGATAAGGCGATGCTTACGGAACGCGACAGCGCCTTATCCGCAAGAAGCCTCACGCAATCCTCCAAAATACCGGTCAAATCCACCTCGGCCATGTTCATGGAAAATATCCTGCTCTCAAAACGCGCCGCGTCCATTATGCGTTCCGTAAGGGCAGTCATGCGCGAGAGGCTTCCCGATACGGATAGGAGCGCCTCCCTGTACTCGTCGGCGGTTCTGTCTTTCGCGAGGGTTACGTCGCACGTCGACTTCACTATCGAAAGGGGCGTCCTTAATTGGTGCGAAGCGTCCGTAAGAAAACTCCTCTGCCTTTCGAACGATTCCTCAAGGCGCTCGATCATGACATTAAAGTTTGACGCGAGGGGTTTGAGTTCGCGCGGAAGGTTATCGGCATTAACCCTCTCGCTCAGGCTTTTCTCCGTTATATGACCGAGCTGCCTCGCGAACACGTCGAGGCTTCGGAGCGAAAAGCCCGTAACCACGACTACCGCGGCGGAGGTAAACATGAAAATCAACGGAAACGCGATTAGAAGGGTCCTCCTGAAGGTCGAGAGCAACGCGTAAACGTCGGCAAGGGATTCCGACGCCTGCACCGTAACGACCTTGCCATAGACATTGAAAGACTGTTCCATAAGGCGGTGCGGCTTATTGTCCGGCCCTGTTATGTTCTTTAAAACCGGCTCGAAGAACGCCTCCTTGCCGCGGAGCGGCAGGGTGACGTTGGCGAGAGAGAGCGACGGAGAGCGGGCTATCAGTTCGCCGTTTTCCGAAACAACCTGAAAGTAATGCCCTGAAAGAGCGACCGCGTAATCCCCTGTCTCCACCTTGTGCAGTTCGACTTCCAAATCCTCGCGCTCGGAGGTTATAAGCCCGGCTATAAGCTGAACCTCGGAGTGCAGATGGCTGTCGATCGAGCCTATGGCTATGTCCTTCAGCTTTACGTACATGGACAGGCCGAGGGCGGCAAGCACCACGGAAAAAACAGCGGCGAATATCACTACGAGCCTTAACTTTATGGAAGGCATTAATCCCCCCCGACCCATCCTTCGGATGGGTACCCCGCCCTTTGTAAAAGGGGGTAACCCTTGCGCGTATCCCATGCCTATTCCGGGTTTCCGCTGTCCGCGGCATCCGGATCTTTCAACATGTATCCGGCGCCGCGCACCGTGACTATTAATTTTAGGGAGTGCCCGGAATCTATCTTCTTTCTGAGGTAATTTATATAGACGTCCACTATGTTGGAATCCTTGTCGAAACTCTCGTCGTAGACGTGGGCGGTGATGTCGCTTCTGGAAAGCACCTTGTTCTTATTGTAGGCCATGTATTCGAGTATGGCGTACTCCCTTGAAGACATCTTGACCATTATCCCGCCTCGTTTTACCTCATGGCTCGCCGTGTTTATGACAAGGTCCGCCGTCCTTAAAACAGCCTCCTTGACGCTGGATTTTCTCCTTACGAGGGAACGCACCCTCGCGAGAAGTTCCGTAAACTCGAACGGCTTCGTGAGATAATCGTCGGCTCCGGCATCCAGGCCTTTTATCTTGTCCGTAAGGGCATCTTTCGCGGTAAGGAGTATCACGGGCGTCTGTATGCCCTTGCGCCTGAGCTTCGAAAGCACGGCAATGCCGTCAAGCTTTGGAAGCATGACGTCGAGTATAACGGCGTCGGCCTGATAATTTTCGGCCATAAAAAGTCCTTCCTCGCCGTCATAGGCGACGTCAACCGAGTAGCCGTTTTCCTCGAGCCCCTTTTTCATTATCGAGGCAAGAGCTTTTTCGTCCTCTACGAGGAGAACCCTCACAGTTCGTCTTTACCGTAGTATTTACGCCCGTTAATCATGGACGAGAAAAGCCCCCTTCTCTCGCCTATTTCGTGCAATACAAGTCCGGCAAGATGAGCGGCAATGAAAAACAGCATGAACCAAAGACCGAATTCGTGCAATTCCTCGGCCACCTCCATCATGACATCTTCTTCCTTCTCCCCCTCCTTTTTCACTCCGGAGGCAATGCCTTCGCGCCCATCTTCTTTATTTTCTTCCTTACCGTTTTCCGGGACCACAACCGGCGCGGCTTCGGCGACCTTGTTTTCTTTCGCAACAATCATAGTGCCCGGGAACATGCCAAACTCCTTACCGGAAAGCGCCAGCCCCGTGGTTGCCTGACTTACGAGTACGATAAAAAGGGCGGCGTAAGCAATGGAAGCGAGCGGGTTATGCCCGACCTCGACCGGCGGCGTTCCCTTAAGTCCTCCAAGCACCCAACGAAGGTTCGAGAAAGCCTCTTTCCACTTCTTTCCGCTAAGAGGCAGGGTGTCGCTCCACCTTGCGTAACTGTTGCCTATAAAGCCCCATATAATCCTCAACAAGAAAGTCACGACGAACACATACCCGATGTAAGCATGTATCTCTTTTACGGGCTTCCTCATGGCCTTTGTCGCGCCAAGTTCCTCCATCCACTCGAAACCGATGGCGAGGATCATGAGGCTTATGACCAAAAGGGCGTTAATCCAGTGAAGCGCCCTTGTCTGCCAATCCCATACGCAGACTTCCGAGATGTTTTCTTTTATCTTGGAATCCATGGAAAACCTCCGCAACTTGCCGTAGTTAAACGCGAAACTTTACTATTCATATTACCACTAAATCCAGACCAGTCAAGGCCTCAAAAAAGGCGCGAGGTGGCTAAGCCGCCCTGTTTGCCTTTGAGGCCTGTGGCGCGCAATCACTTCCTCTTTATGCTGCCGTCTTTGGCATCCACATAAATCTCCGTTATTCTACCGTCCGTTATTTTACCGTCCTTTAAAATCTTGATTTCATAGCGGCCTCTCTCGTACTCGGCCTCGACCACCTCGCCGGGAACTTCTTTTTTGGCTATCGCTATTGCCTCCTCGATCGATATTGTTGCCTTAATCCCCCCCGACCCCCCTTTGTAAAAGGGGGTAACCTTGCCTTCGTCTTTAGGCCTTTCC
>JBBTLC010000129.1:0-2281 GCA_038068875.1 Deltaproteobacteria bacterium | reverse complement strand
TAAACTCCTCTACCGAATCGAGGCGCCTTCTGATTCCCGGCAGGTCTTTAAGCGGATTAGAGAGCCAGCGCCTGAGCTTGCGCCCTCCCATGGCCGTGCCGGTCATGTCAAGAAGTTCAAGGAGAGTACCCTTCCTGTCGAGCGTCCTCGAGTTCTGCTCTATCTCCAGGTTCCGTCTCGTCGCGCAGTCCATGGAAAGGTAATTTTCGGTCCGGTAAGGGAGAAGTTTTCGGACGTGTTTGAGTTCCGCCTTCTGGGTAACCTTTACGTAATCCAACAATGCCCCGGCGGCGCCTATGCCGAGAGTTAGCCCGGCGCACCCGAACCCGTCGAGCGAGGCTACGTTAAAATGCGAAAGAAGCCTCTCATAAGCCCTCTTTATCGAAAAAGAAACCGGCGGAAGGACGGTAATATTTCTAAAAGAATAAGCCTCACTCCCGTTATTTACGGCGCTCCGCTTAAGAGACAAACCTTCGTCCATGAGCAGTTCCGACGGGTTCAGCCTTTTTATTTCGTCAATAAGGCTTCGCTCGTCGCCTACCTCGGCTATCCGGAACTCGCCGGTCGTGACGTCCATGCAGGAAAGTCCGTATTGAGCCTCATTGCCGGTTACCGCGGCGATAAAATTATTGGAGTTGAATTCGAGAAGCTCGTCGTCAAACGCTATTCCCGGAGTTACGACCCTCTTAACGGCGCGCTCCACTACTCCGCCGGCCCCGGAGGGGTCTTCGACCTGCTCGCATATCGCCACCTTGTAGCCTTCCCTCACGAGTTTCGCGACGTAAGAAGCGGCGGCATGGTGCGGCACCCCGCACATGGGGATTTGTTTCTCCCTGTCGCGCGAGGTAAGCGCTATGCCGAGAACCTTTGAGGCGAGTTTCGCGTCGTCGAAAAACATCTCGTAAAAATCCCCCATCCTGAAAAACAATACGGCGTCGGAATGTTCGTTTTTTATCTCGACGTATTGCTTCATGGCCGGGGTAAGATTGGCTTTCATCTTCACACCATCCAATGTTGCGCCTCGAAATCCTCGGTCGGAACCTCAACGGAAAGGAAACCCCTCACCGGCCATCTCTCCGGCGCGCCGCCCGCGAGGACGTCTATAAAAAGCCTTAACTCGTCCCCGGGTTTGGCTCCGAGCTTTTTGAAATCTATGGCCGCCTCGACGCAACTCTTCGCGGCGAGCTTGTCCATAGCGCCGTTTTTTACCCATCCGTCGCCGCCCTGCGCCTTTGAAGAGAAAACCCCTTTCGCAATCTCACCCCTCACGGTAACGTCGGCCTTCATGGGATAAGGGTGAATGAAATTTATCGTGAAGTTCCATTCCTTTTCGTACGGCATTATGGCCTCGACGTAATCGAGCCTCAAGAAAAGCGACTCCAAATTGAAACCGTAAACGACGTCCCTTAAAAATCCCCCTTCCCCGGACGCCCCCTTGTGCATTGCCCCTCCCACGCTTGCCGGCTCTATCCTGCCGGCCGAAAGCCACTCGAAATAACTGGTAACCTCGCCGTCTATGACAGGATTTATGAAGCCGATAGGTATGACGGGAGGGAGATAGCTTCTTTCCTCGGCTATGATTGGAATGTCGAGTATCTGAGGAGGCTCCGCTCCAATGAGTTCGTAAACTTTTTTGAGATGAGCCCTCATGAGCCAGTCGAATTCCCTGTCGTTTAAGGACGCGTTATCGTCGCCGTACCACCAGAACCAATCGCTCCCTTCGGCAATGTAGAGCTCGTTCCACGCCTCTACTGCTCTTTCGGAAGCCGCGGCGTCGCCTGAGGTTTTTTCCTCGTATTCATTGATGGCCTTCCTCGCGTCGCTTATAAAATCCCACGCCGCGTTATCCTCCGGATGCCCTATCCAAATCTTGAAGTTATGATTAATCCACGAACCGCTGAAAAGCCTTTCAATCGGCTCGCGGCGCTTGCGGGAAGAGAGAAACTCGCTTATCGTAACGCACTTGAAGATTTCGCTTTCCGAAAGCCTTGAATACAACGCCCTCAGGAAATCCCCGCCGTCGTTTTTATAAGACTCCCACGCGTTCTCGCCGTCGAGTATCACGTTCACGATGTGTTCTTCAGGTTCGTCCGTAAGTCCCCGTATCTTCGTGAGCCTTTCAATAAAATCGTCGGCCGCGGCTTCGGCCTCCCACCTCGAATACTCGAACCCTATGAGGTCCGAAAGCACGCGGTCGCGAAATACAATCGTTATTGTCCCGTCCCCGGTTTCAACGGAATAAGGCTTATAAAGAGCGTTTGACACGGGATGTCCTTCCTTA
>JBBTLC010000128.1:0-3368 GCA_038068875.1 Deltaproteobacteria bacterium | reverse complement strand
CTTAGGAAGGCGGCGAAAAAACTCAAGAGCTGGCGCATGCCCGGGGCCTCGCTTTACGTGACCCTGGAACCCTGCCTCATGTGCATGGGCGCCATAATACAATCAAGGATAAGTCGAATCGTGTTCGCGGCCTTTGACCCCAAGGCAGGCGCGTGCGGAAGTTTATACGACATCTCGAAAGACCTGAGGCTGAACCACAGGGTAGCAGTCCGAAGCGGCATAATGGAAGAAGAATCCAAAAAACTCCTAAAGGGTTTTTTCTTTGCCCTCAGGAAAAAAGGAGACCCGAATAAATGGCGCCCCAAATAAAAGATAAGACAAAAGACGAGATAAAAGATTCGTTATTCCGCCAGTACGACATAAGAGGCAAATTCGGGGAAGACTTAACGACAGGCTTCGCAGAGGCTCTCGGAGCAGGATACGCGGAGTTTCTCTTTGAAAAACTCGGAAAAAAAGAACTTAAAGTATCAATCGGAAGGGACGTAAGATTAAGTTCCAAGGCCTTACGAAACGCCCTTATCAAAGGCCTTGTTCAAAGCGGGATTGACTGCGTGGACATAGGCGAGTGCCCTACGCCATTACAGTATTTTTCGCTCCACTCGCTCAATCTCGACGGCGGCATAATGATTACCGGAAGCCATAACCCGCCCGAATACAACGGCTTCAAGGTAAGCGTGGGCAAGGAAACCATCCACGGCGAAGAGATACAGGAACTCAAGACAGTCATTAGAAAAACCGCCTCGAAAAAGGCCGCGGCGAAGGGTGAGGGCAAACCAACGCCCCGCGAAGGTAAAATCGAAAAGTTCGACATAATCTCCGAATACACGGACTTCCACGAGAAAGGGTTTTCAAAGACCCTGACCGAGGCGCAAAAATCCCTTAAAAGGCCGATAAAAATCGTCTGCGACGCGGGTAACGGCACCGGCGGGCTTGTCGCGCCGAAACTCCTTGAAAGACTCGGATGCGAGGTGACGCCTCTTTTCTGCGAAGCGGACGGCCGGTTTCCCAACCACCACCCTGACCCGACAGTCGTCGAGAACCTCCAAGACCTTATAAAAAAAGTAAAAGAAACCGGCTCGGACTTCGGCATAGGCTATGACGGAGACGCGGACAGGATAGGAGTCGTTGACGAAAAAGGAGGCATAATCTGGGGAGACCTCCTCATGGTGATATTCGCGAGAAGCATACTCGAAAAACTCCCCGGACAGACAATAGTCGGAGAGGTCAAATGCTCGCAAATCATGTACGACGAGATTAAGCGGCTCGGCGGAAACCCGGTCATGTGGAAGACCGGGCACTCTCTCATAAAATCCCGCATGAAAGAACTCAAGGCGGCGATGGCCGGAGAGATGAGCGGCCACATATTCTTCGCGGACCGCTATTTCGGGTTCGACGACGCGGTGTACTCGTCCTGCCGCCTCGCGGAGATACTCGTTGAAAAGAGGAAAAAGGACCCGGACTTCGCCTTCTCAAGGCTTCTTTCAGGCCTGCCGAAAACCTTCGTCACGCCCGAGATAAGGGTGGACTGTCCGGACGACGAAAAGTTCGAGGTCGCGGAACGGCTCAAGCAGGCGGTAAAAAAAGCCAAGGACGTAAAGATACGCGGCGTGGTGGACATAGACGGCCTTAGGGTGATATTCGAAGGAGGGTGGGGATTAGTCAGGGCCAGCAACACCCAGCCCGTGCTTGTAATGCGCTTTGAGGCGGAAAGCCAAGAGCTTCTCGATAAATTCAAGACATTCGTGTACAAAGAATTAAAATCCGTTTGGCCCGGGTTCAAGGCGCCGAGGTAGGGGCACGATGCGTCGTGCCCCTACCAGGTTAACGCGGCTGAAGCGCGAAGAGATCCCCCGTATCGCCGGAAAGTTCCTCGGGGTTTAATTCGACAAAAGAATATTTTAAGTTGAATGTTTTGCCCTTGGCAAAGGTCTTTATGGAAAAGGGTATGCTTATCCCGCGGACGTCCCTGTAATCTGAAAGCTCCACGATAAGAGCGCGGTCTTCGTAATCTAAAATAGTCATGCCGTTTTCGACCCTGATTCGGCCGCCATCTTTCAAATCAACCTCATCAATCGAGCCCATGAGAAACTTTACGGAAGAACCCGGCGCCGCGTCAAAGAACGATTTTTCGCCGCACGGCATTATCGCGCCGTTTAAACCGTACGAGCAGTCTTTGCCCCTTACCGCGATAACGACGGCCGGTCCGTTAAACGGCCCCATAACCTCGATCCGCGCCATGTCCGGGAGTTTAAGATACACGATCGCCCTTGCGGCTATCTTATCGTCGCGACCCGGCAATTGCGCCTCGGCGATAGCGTGAGCCTTAAGGGCGACAAGATTTTCTCTTTCTAATTTTTCGGCTGAGGGTATGCGTTCTTCCTGACGAAATAGGGCGCATCCGGAAAGAAGAACGGACAGGACCGCGAGACACGCCGCGGCCCGGCTACTTCTTGAGTTCCTGCCTGAGCTTATCAAGTTTTTCTTTCAAGGGTTCGTTCGAAGGCGAAATGGTAGTAGCCTTCTCGTAGGCGGCAACTGCCTTATCCTTTAAACTTACGCTCAGGTAGGCATCACCTAAATGTTCGGCGACGGTCGAGTCGTTCGGAAGGTATATCATTGCCCTTTCGAGTTGGGTTATAGCGTTTATGAAATCGCCCTTTTTAAAATACAGCCACCCGAGACTGTCTATTATGTGGCCGCTTTCGGGTTCCAGGGTCAAGGCCTTCTTTATGTAGTCCTCGGCAAGGTCGAGATTCACGCCCTTTTCAACGAAGGTATAACCTATATAATTAAGCGCGTTCGCGTTGTCCGGGTTTATCTCCAGAACCTTCCTCATGTGTTTCAGCCCCTCTTCCCACGCCCCGGCCTCGTCATAAGCCACGCCTATCGAAAAATGCAACTCCGGATTTTCCGGCTCGAGCTTAAGCGCGTCCCGCAATACCTCTATGGCCTCATTCGGCCTCTTGGCGGACCTGTAGAGCGAAGCAAGAAGGCGTAAGAGTTCCGCGTCCGCGCCCTTAATCTTTATCGCTTCTTTTATCTCCGCGATGGCAAAGTCTATACGGCCCTGCCTCTCGTATATGAAGGCGAGACGTATCTTCGAATCCATGAACGCGTCCCCGCCGTCTTTCACTATGCGCTTAAATTCCTTGGCAGCGCTTTCGAGATCGCCTTTTTCCTCGTAAACCGCGCCGAGATAATACCTCACCTTGCCGAGCCCCGGCTCTTGCTTAAGGATTTCAATGAACGCCGCCGCCGCCTCGTCGTACTTCTTCTGCTCGAAATATATGAGCCCTATCCTCGTCGCGGCGTCGTTCCTCAATGCCTCGACCTTCTTGAGTTCCTCCAGCTGCGAAACCGCCTCGTCG
>JBBTLC010000127.1:0-6722 GCA_038068875.1 Deltaproteobacteria bacterium | reverse complement strand
ATGAACATACGCCCGACTATATCCGCCCCTCTGCCTTATCTCGCCATGGCGGCAAGCCGCGTATTCGGCAAAAAAAACAACGGAAAACGCTCTATTCAGGAGATGCTCCGTTTCCCGCGCACACTCGAATTCACCAAAGAGGGCGCAAGGTTCGTCATTCTCCTCTTGGTCATAGGATTTGCCGCGATAAATACCGGCAATAACCTCCTCTACCTCATAGTCGCCATGATGCTTTCGCTCATCGTAGTATCGGGCCTGATGAGCGAATCCACATTAAGGGACATCACGGTTAAAAGGACCCTCCCCCGCCGCGCTTACAAAAACTCCCCGGTTACAATCGGTTACTCCGTCACTAACGACAAAAAACGCCTGAATTCGTACTCCTTTACCATTGAAGAGGTTTTGCCGGCAAGCAAGGCATCCGCCGTGCCGGCTTACGTGCTGAAGCTTCCGGCAAGGAAGACCTTTGACGTCTTTTCGCGTTGCGAGTTTTCAAAGAGAGGCGTCTTTACCCTCCGCGCCGTTAAACTCAAGACCCGTTTCCCGTTCGGCTTTTTTCTGAAGGGCCGGCGAATGGACATGGAAGGGGAAATAATAGTTTACCCGTCAATAACTCCGTTAAAGACGACTGACTTGTTTTTCGGCGAACACGCGCAGGGCGACTCTGCCGCGGAAAAGGGCGAAGGCACTCAACTTTACGGAATAAGAGACTACGCGGCCGGCGAGGACTCCCGGCGCATACACTGGAAGGCGAGCGCGAAGGCCGCCCGCTTGCTTCAAAAAGAATTCGAAAGGGAAAGGCAAAAAAAGGCCGTCGTAATCCTCGAAAACTACGACGACGACGGCGAGAACTTCGAAAAGGCGGTGGACATGGCCGCCTCTCTGGCAGTCCGCTTCTTAAAGCTCGGTTACTCGGTCGGATTAAAAACCCTGAGCAAAGAACTCCCGTGCTCATCGGGGCAGGCTCATCTGGAAAGGATACTCTACGGGCTCGCCGTCATAGGGCCGGAAAAGACCAAGGGACGGGCTTCGGCCCGGGTAAGAGGTTTATGAAGTTTTCGTCTTACATGACCGTCATAACGTGGATCGCGGCAACGATAGGCTTCGGAGCCCTTTGCCTCGTGGAAGAACTCGGAAGCGCGTTCCTTGCCTCAGCCGGCGCGATTACGCTCGCGAGCCTCGCGATAAACTCGAAGGCCCAATTCCATATCTCCAAAACTCTATTGAACGCGGCCGCGTCTCTTGTCCTCGCCTTTTTTGCGCTCGACTACCTTTATATGTCGGAATCCCTGGTCGGCGCGGCCTCAAAACTTCTTTCCGTCATAGTGATACTCAAGATCTACGATTTGAACACTGGAAAAGACTACGCGCTTCTCTACGCCCTTGTATTTTTCGAACTGTTGGCGGCCGCCGCCTCGACCGTGAGTCCGCTCTTCTTTCTCGCCCTCGCGCTATTCGTGTCTTCGGCGATATGGGCCATGGCGATACTTACCGTGAAAAAAGACTTTGAAGAAAAAACCGCGGCAAAAAGCCTCCTGCCTGATTCGATTTTCGGCAAGGGATTCTTCGTTGCGACGATCATTGTATCGACGCTTTCCATCGCGATAACCCTCGCGCTATTTCTCGTGATACCGAGGATGAGCGCCGGTCTTTTTCAGACCAAAACCCTGAACACGATAAAGGTCAGCGGCTTTTCGGACATCGTGGACTTGGGCTCCATAGGGCCGGTAAAGCTCGACGACACAATCGTCATGAGAATCCGCGTGACCGGGAGAATGCCGGGGGGCTACACTCCCCGCTTAAGGGGAGGCGTATTCGATTACTATGACGGCGCGAGGTGGAAAAAGACCAAAACGGAAAGGCGAAACGTCGAACGCAGAGGCATGGAGTTTTTTCACGGCGACGAGCCGTCGAGCGGCGAAGCGATTTTGACGCAGCAGATAACGCTAGAACCTCTGGAAACGGACACCCTTTTCGCCATGCCGCGGTGGACGAAACTGTCCGGGGCGTTCGGCAGAATCCTCACCGACGACACGGGTGGAATCTACCTCCCCTCGATACCTTATTCCCGCGTTGAATACACAGTCTGGTCGGCCGTTACGCCGTTTAAGGAAGAGAGCGGCGCGAATATGCCCCGCTACCTCGCCTTGCCTCAAGGCATGGAACGCGTCTCAAAACTCGCCGGCGAGATAACGCGAAACTCGAAAGACAACTTGGAGAAAGCGAAAGACGTGGAGGCGTATCTTAAAAAAAACTACTCCTACTCGCTCGACCCGGAGGTAACTCCCGGCGTTCCCCCCATCGAAGATTTTCTCTTTAACTCGAAGACGGGCTATTGCGAACATTACGCCACGGCCATGGCAGTGCTTCTGAAGGCGGAGGGCGTGCCAGCGAGACTCGTGACCGGTTTTATGCCGGGCGAGTGGAACGCGTTCGGAGGATACTTCATGGTCCGCCAGAGAGACGCCCACGCGTGGGTCGAGGTTCACGTAAAAGACGCCGGCTGGGTGCCTTTCGACCCGACGCCCGACGCCTTCGTTTCGCCGTTGCAACGGTCTTCGGACCTGTCTCTTTGGATAGACTCGCTTCGCATGAAATGGACGAGATACGTGATAAACTATACCTTCGCCGACCAGGTCTCCATCGGCATGGGAATGGAGAAAAAGGCAAAAGACCTGCAAAAGGCGTTAAAAGACGCCTTCACTTACCTCCGAACCAAAGGCGCCGTCGCGGAAGGAAAACCCGCTGCTCTTATCCTGTTAGTCTCGGCAATCATACTGATAGTCGTGCTCGCGGCCCGCCTTAGAAAAACCCGGCCAAAGAGCCGTGAAACTCCGGAATTTTATAAGGCGATGCTCATGGCCTTAAAAAAAAGAGGCTTCCGAAAAACGCCTCCGGAAACCCCTCTCGAATTCGCGGAAAGAACCGCCTTTGCCGAGGCGCGGGAATTAACGCTTATTTTTAATTCGATAAGGTATGGGGAAAGCCGGCTTACCGATGAGACACAGGCGGAGACTTTGAGACTTTTGACGGCTCTTAAGAACAGGGGAAAGGGCAAAGGGGTAAAGTAAATAGCAGAAGACAAGATAAAGCTTGTCCCCGCAATCTTAAGCGGGGAACCAGATAAAAAAAGGTGCAGGCCGCGGGAATACTTTTTATTTTGTCATTCCCGAGGTTTTAATCGGGAATCAAGAGTCTTTGTCGTTTTAAAGATAAAGACGATGACAAAAAGAATGGATTCCCGCTTCCGCCGATAATAATGGCGGACGGGAATGACAAATGTGGCAGACCTTCTTCCCTATTCCTTCTTCCCTTTACCATGCACCAATAACCCATCCGCCAGAGTTCTTAGTAAAACCTTAAATTCTATGGGCTTGGGCACGTAGCCGTCGAATCCCTCAGCCATTATCCTTTCCCTGTCCCCTTGCATGGCCGAGGCCGTCAAAGCCACTACCGGCATGTGCTTAAGCGCTTCGCTTCCCTTTATGAGTTTGGTGGCCGCGACGCCGTCCATCTCCGGAAGGTTTATGTCCATGAGAACTATGTCGGGCTTTTCCCTTAACGCCGTCTCAACGGCCTCGCGTCCGGTAGAGGCCTCTATTACCGCATAGCCGTGCATGATTAAGATCTCTTTTACGAGGACCTTATTCATCGCGTTATCCTCGACGACTAACACCCTTGGTTTTTTGGTCCCTTTCGCCGCCATTAAGCCTCTAATATCTTCACGGCATTGCCGCCGTGTTCGTAAAGCGCCCTGACCTTATCCTTCAACTCGTCGACAACGCTCGAAGTTGCGCGGGTCTTGACGCCGCAAACGCCTATGCTCGCGGTAAGCCCGCCGGAACCGGAAAAGAACTCGCAGCCCTCGACCGCGACCCTTATCTTTTCGGCAACCTTACCGGCCTCCCCGACGTCTATGCCGGGAAGGATCACCGCGAACTCATCCCCTCCGTAACGCGTAACGTAGTCGGCCTTTCTCAGATTATAGGCAAGAAGCCTCGCCACTTCCGCCAGGGCATCGTCTCCCCTTATCGCGCCGTTCGAACGGTTAAAATTATTGAACCCGTCGATATCCACGAACATTATCGAAAACGTGTGTCCGTATCTCTCGCATCTTGAAAGCTCCCGCGCGAGGCTTATATCGAAGAATCTCCTGTTGAAGAGTTTGGTGGTGCGGTCAACGAGGTTCGCCCTCTCGGGGTAGAAAAGTTCAAGGAGCCTTATCTCCGAGAGAAGGTCTTCCTTGGAAAAGGAAGCCTTCCTGATTATCTTCTTTATGCCTGTTCCGAGCCTTTCCTTGTCTTCGGCGGTTATCTCCTTTGCCGTGAATATTATAATCGGTATGTCCTTTGCCTCGTGATATTCCTTGAGCCTGTCGCACACGTCGAATCCGCTCATGCCCGGCATCATGAGGTCTAATATCACGAGGTCCGGGTGCTGCTCGACTATTATCTTGATCGCGGCCTTTCCGTCGGATGCCTTGATTACCGAGAACCCCTCCTTCTCCAATATGTCTCCTATAAGCGCGAGCACCTGCGGCTCGTCGTCCACCGCGAGTATCGTCATCTTCTGGCTCTTGGTCTTGGTGGTGAAACTCAAACGCCCGAGAGTCTGGAGGAGCCTCGTCTTATCCACGGGCTTTTCAAGGTAATCCACCGCCCCGAGGGCAAAGCCTAATTCCTTGTCGTTCGCCGCCGACACTATGACGACCGGTATGTCGCGCGTCTCGGCGCCGCGCTTAAGTTCCTTCAAGACCTCCCACCCGTCTATCTTCCGAAGCCTTATGCCCATCACTATCGAAAAAGGCTTGTGCTCCTTCGCCTTCCGAAGGAGTTCCGGCCCGTCGTTGGCCGTAATCACGTCGTACCTCTCGCCCGAAAGATACGCCTTAAGGAGATGGTTTAGCCCCTCGCTCTCGCTCGCGACGAGTATTACGGGCCTCGACGCCTCCATCACATTGGAAACAAAAACGACCGGCTCAGGATTGAGAGACACGACTTCGATATCTCCCTGCTCCTGAGGCACGGTAACGATGAACCTGCACCCCTTGCCGTGCTCGCTCTCCGCCTTGATATTACCGCCGTGCAATTCGACGAGCTTTTTCGTAAGAGCGAGCCCGAGTCCCGTGCCGCCATGCTCCCTCGTAATTGAAGCATCAAGTTGCTCGAACTCCGTAAAGAGTCTTTTGATGTCCTCTTCTTTTATTCCCATGCCCGTATCCGCCACCTCTATGTAGAAACTTTTACTGACGGTCATGCCCTTGGGCTCTTCCTTAACGCCCCAGTCCACGACGACCTTGCCGCCCTCGACATTGAACTTCACGGCGTTAGAGAGGAGATTCAGCATTATCTGTTTGAATTTGCTCCTGTCGGCGGTTATCATGATGGAGGAGGCGTGCGCTTCCTTGACCTCTATTCCTATATTCCTCTTGTGGGCGATGGGCCTTACGCTGCCTACCGCGTCCCCTATGAGTTCAAAGATGGAGAACTTCTCCTTCGCGAGTTCCATCTTGCCGGCCTCTATCTTGGAAAGATCGAGTATCGAATTTATGAGATACAACAGGTGAGTGCCGCTCGCGTGTATGAACTTGGAGTACTGCGTCTGCTTTTCGTTCAACTCGCCGAACGACTTTTCCTGAAGGAGTTCCGAAAAACCTATTATGGAGTTGAGCGGCGTGCGGAGTTCGTGGGAGACGTTCGCGAGGAAAAGGGTCTTCATCCTGTTGACCCTCGAGAGTTCCTCGTTTTTGTCTTCGAGTTCAATCTTCTTCTGGGAAAGCTCGCTGTTGGCGGCCATCAACTCTTCGGTCCTATCCTCGACCTTCTTGCCGAGGACGGTATAATACTCGTTCAGCCTTTCGGCCATCTTGTTGAACTCCAAGGCAAGTTCCCCTATTTCATCGCGGCCCATGACAGAGGCCATCCGCGAGAAATCGCCGTGCGCGACCCTTTTCGAGGCCTCTTCGATATCGAGTATGGGCTTTATTATTGAACGGCTCAATACCATCCACAGCCCCGCCGCCATCATTACGGCCAACAGCGTGAAAGCGACGGTGAGTACCGTGATGTTCCTTCCGAGATACTGGCTTTCCTGATAAGCGGCGGCGACGGCAAGCCTCTCTTCCTTGAAAAGACCCTTCAACGAATGCATCGAGGCGTTAAACTGCCTCTTGCCCTCGTCACCGGCAAGTTCTTTCGCCTTCTCGCTCTTCCATTCGTTGGAGAGATTGAGTATCCTCATCTGCACGTCCCAGTAAAGGATCGTCTCCTTCGCGAACTCGTCCAGGAGTTTTTCCGTGTTCTCGCGAAGCCCGTACGCGCCATACTCGATTATCAGGGAGTTAATCTTGTCCATTCTCTGGATAATTGATTTATCGAAAAACTCTTTGACTCCTCTGTCCGAGGAGATCACGTGCAAAAAGAGTTCCTGGTGCTGGATCAGGAGCTCTTTCTCGACGGCGGAAAGGGTCTCGGAGCGTTGGAAGTTGTTCTTATACATCTGCTCCGCGACGTTCACTATGCTTATGGCGTTATACAGGCCGAACGCGCCTCCGAGGCCCATCATCAAAAGAAGCGCGCCGAATATGGCGCCTATCTTCTTGGATATCTTAAGCGAATAGAAAACGTTGTGCATCTCCGCGAACTCTCCTATCCCCGACTATGTAGATTGCCGTTCCTTGACGCTCATCACGTCCTCGTAAAGAAGCGCTATGTTGCCTATGT
>JBBTLC010000126.1:0-1055 GCA_038068875.1 Deltaproteobacteria bacterium | reverse complement strand
GAGCCTGCTTTTACCCCACCCGGCCTCCCCTTATAAAGGGGAGGAGAAAAATGCATACCGCGATGGTTTATCAATTCACTTTGCTGACAGGCGGGACGCCTGTCCTACAGTCCGCGGGACAAGGAGATTTTTTCATATATGGCTACTGTATTCGGAGTAAGGTTCAAGAGGGCAAACAAGGTCTATAACTTCAGCGCGTCCGGTGTGGAGGCCGTAATCGGCGACATCGTCATAGTCGAGGTTGAAAAGGGCCTCGGCATGGGCAAGGTCGTTTACGGACCAATCGAGATGGAAGATTCGTTGCTCGACCGGGAGATTAAAAAGGTTTTGAGGAAGGCCGACGCGGTGGACTCTGAGAGGGCCGAGTTCAACAAGGAGAGCGAGGGCGAGGCATTAAAGGTTTGCAAGGAAAAGATAGCGAAGCACAAGATTCCGATGAAGCTTATCGGGGTTGAGTATCTTTTCGACGCGAGCAAGGCCATATTTTATTTCACCTCCGAAAACAGGGTGGATTTCAGGGAGCTCGTGAAAGACCTGGCCGCGCATTTCTACACGAGAATCGAGATGCGCCAGATAGGCGTGAGGGACGAGGCCAAGATGGTGGGCGGCATAGGCCCGTGCGGAAGGGAATTTTGCTGTTCGAGTTTTCTCGTTGATTTCGAGCCCGTTACCGTCAGGATGGCCAAGGAGCAAAACGTCGCATTGAATCCGCTTAAGATTTCAGGAGTTTGCGGAAGGCTCATGTGCTGCCTGAGTTACGAGCATGGCGTTCCGTGCGAAAAAAAGAAACATGCCCCGGATTGCGGCACATGTCCGCCCAAGGGGCCTTCGACCGGCAATGAGGCGGAAAACCCCGCTCCCAAATGAAAAAGTTCTTTATTACGACCCCCATCTATTACGTAAACGATATCCCTCATATCGGCCACGCCTATACGACCGTGGCCGCTGACGCTGTTGCGAGGTATAAGAGGCTTAAGTCCGGAAAAGAGAACGTGTTTTTTCTCACGGGCGCCGACGAGCACGGACAGAAGGTGGAAAAGGCCGCCTTGTCGGCC
>JBBTLC010000125.1:0-3501 GCA_038068875.1 Deltaproteobacteria bacterium | reverse complement strand
TTACGCCTTTCCAGAGACCTTTCCTATTGAGTTCCACCGCCGCTCTCCTCTATCAGCACGTACATTATTTTGTCCGTTACCGCAGAAATCTTCGATATGTCCGAAAGCGCCTTCTTGAGTTCCTTTTCCTTCGCGCCGTGAGTTATGATTACGAGCGGCACCACGCCGCCCTCGGCCGCGCGGCCTTTTTGAATGACCGATGCTATGCTTATGTTGTGCGCCCCGAGCGCGCCTGATATCCCGGAAAGCACGCCCGGCTTATCGGCCACGGTGAACCTCAAGTAGTAAGCGCATTCGAGTTCGTCTATGTTTTTTATCAATATATCCTTTATCGCGCCGTCTGAATATGAAAGAGGCGCGAGCCTCGTAGAGCAGCCTTTTTTTACGTCCCTGCAAACGTCCATTATGTCCGCCACCACCGCGCTCGCCGTCGGCATCATGCCGGCGCCTTTTCCGTAAAACATGACAGGGCCGGCCGCGTCCCCGACTATGTGCACGGCGTTAAAAACCCCGTCAACCGCGCAAAGTGGATGAGAAAACGGAATCATGGTCGGATGAACCCTTGCCTCGATCGATCCTCCGGAGGACTTGGCTATGGCGAGGAGTTTTATCTTGTAGCCGAACTCTTTTGCGAAGGCGACGTCAATCGGGCTTATCCTCGTAATGCCCTCGGTGTAAATGTCGGAGAGATTGACGTAGGTGCCGTAAGCCAGGTTTATCAATATAGCTAATTTATGCGCCGTGTCTATGCCTTCGACGTCATAGGTCGGGTCCTTCTCCGCGTAACCCTTGGCCTGCGCCTCTTTCAATATGTCAACGAACTTCCCGCCCTCACTCGTCATTTTTCTCAAGATGTAATTGGCCGTGCCGTTTATTATGCCGTAAATGGAATTGATGTTATTCGCCGAAAGCCCTTCCTTGAGGGATTTGATTATCGGGATTCCTCCTGCGACGCTCGCCTCGAAACCGAGGCTCAGGTTTTTTTCCCTCGCAAGGGTAAAAAGCTCTTTACCATGGGTCGAAAGCAATGCCTTATTGGCGGTAACGACGTGCTTGCCGTTTTCAAGGCTCTTCGAGATTATCGTCTTTGCCGCGTCAATGCCGCCTATGAGTTCCACGACGATTGATATATCCGGGTCGTTTATGACCGAATCCGCGTCAATCGTAAGAACCCCGGGAGGCACGGAAACGCACCTCTTGGTTATGATGTCCTTGTCCGCTATTTTCTTCAGCACGACGTCGCATCCGAGCCGCGCCTTTATGATAGAGGCGTTGTCGTAAAGCACCTTGGCGACGCCGGTGCCGACCGTGCCGAAACCTATGAGACCGACTTTAATTTCCAATAATCCCCCCTAACCCCCCTTTGGAAAAGGGGGTAACCTTGTATGTCACGCCTTTGCGGGCTTCATTTCAAGCGCCCTTCTTACGCCCTTCGCGGCCTGGCGGATACGCTGCTCGTTCTCAACGAGCGCCAGCCTCACGTACTCGTCCCCGTACTCGCCGAACCCTATGCCCGGCGATACCGCTACCTTAGCCTCTTTCAAAAGATGCTTTGAAAACTCGAGGGACTTGAGATGCCTGAACGCCTCCGGGATTTTCGCCCAAACGAACATCGTTGCTTTTGGTTTTTCCATCGGCCACCCGGCCTTCACGAAACTCTCCACAAGCACGTCGCGCCGCGTCTTATACATTTCGCGGATTTCGGCTACGCACTCCTGCGGGCCGTTAAGGGCGATGATGGCGGCTATCTGTATGGGCTGGAACATGCCGTAGTCGAAATAACTCTTGAGCCTCGTCAACGCGCTTATCATTTTTTTATTGCCGACCGCGAAGCCCACCCTCCATCCCGGCATGTTGTAACTCTTCGAAAGGGTAAAAAATTCAACCCCTACGTCTTTGGCCCCGGGAACCTCCAGAAAACTCGGAGCCTTGTAGCCGTCAAAGACGATGTCCGCGTAGGCTAAGTCATGTATGACCATCATGTCGTGTTCTTTCGCGAAGGCGACTATCTTTTCAAAAAACGTCTTGTCCACCACCTCGGTCGTGGGGTTGTGGGGAAAATTCAGTATTAAGAGTTTCGGCTTCGGCCATGCCTCTTTAGTCGCCTTTTCGAGTTCGGAAAAGAAATCCACTCCCGGAAGAAGCGGGATGCTTCTTAAATCCCCTCCGGCTATGACTACAGAGTAAGCGTGTATCGGATAGGTAGGGTTCGGCACGAGCACGACGTCGCCGGGCTCGATTATCGCGAGGGCGAGATGCGCAAGCCCCTCCTTGCTGCCTATGGTGACGACCGCCTCGGTGTCAGGGTCGATATTGACGTCGTAGCGTCTCTTGTACCAATCCGCTATGGCGAGCCTTAGCTTATATATGCCTTTGGAAGCCGAATAACGGTGGTTCTTGGGGTTATGTATGGCCTCTTCGAGCTTATCCAGTATGTGTTTCGGGGTGGGCTGGTCCGGGTTACCCATGCCGAGGTCTATTATATCTTCGCCCCTTTTTCGAGCCTCTGCCCTAAGATCTCCTACGATATTGAAGACGTAAGGCGGAAGCCTCTTTATCCTGTAAAAATCCTCCATCACGTTATCTTTCGAATATCTCCTCTGCGTTATATGAACTTCTCACAAAAGGCCCTGAGTACGCGTGAGTTATGCCGATTTCTTTGGCGTAATTCCTGTATTCCTTGAACTTCTCTTCAATAACATAATCTACTACGTCGAGGTTTCCGCGACCGGGCTTCAAGTACTGTCCAATGGTAACCGCGTCGCAGCCGGCTTCGGCCAAATCCGTGAGAAGTTCTTTTACCTCTGAGTCAGTTTCGCCGAACCCGGCCATTATGCCGGACTTCGTAAAAAAACCCCGTATCTTGGCAAGTCTCAAGACTGAAAGAGACCTTGAATAATCGGCATTGGGACGCACTACAGGATACAATCTTTTTACCGTCTCTAAGTTATGGTTGAATATATCCGGCCCGGCGTCGAGCACGGCCTTAAGGGCCTCTGTATTTCCGCTGAAATCCGGCGTCAGCACCTCTATTAAAATCTTAGTATTATTATCCCTCAACGCCCTTATTGTCAAGGCAAATTGCTCGGCTCCGCCTAAGGGAAGGTCGTCTCTCGTGACGGACGTTACCACAACGTGCTTAAGACCGAGTTCCTTTGCCGTTAGCGCTATGTTTCCGGGCTCATTCGGGTCCGGCGAGAGACGCTCGCGGGCTTTCTCGCCGCTGCAAACGCCGCACCTCCTCGTGCAGCAGTTTCCCAGTATCATGAAGGTCGCGGTAGGCTTTGAGAAACACTCGCCGATATTCGGGCACCGCGCGGACTCGCAAACAGTGTGAAGCCCCCTTCGCCTCAGGATTGACTTCATGGCGTGAAGGTCGGCCGGTCTTCCGAGGGGGCGCCTCAGATGAGACGGAAGCCTCGTTTTTTTAGCATTTTCCGTTGTGTGGTTACTCATTCTATAATTTATCGGAGTTATTACAGACTTATAAAAGTAGCATTT
>JBBTLC010000124.1:0-1660 GCA_038068875.1 Deltaproteobacteria bacterium | reverse complement strand
TAGACAGGCAAACTCTCGGAGGCATTGTCTTTTCCGACAAGAAGAAACTCGAAAAACTAAACTCCCTCACCCACCCGGCCATACGCAAAGAGATGGAAAGGCTGATAAGGCTCGCTAAAAAAACCCGCCCTCGCGCCGTTATCATTGCGGCCGTGCCGCTTCTCATCGAAAACAAGTTGCACGAAAAGTGGGTCGATAAAACGATAGTCGTTTACGCGAACAAAAAAAATCAGACAATAAGACTCATGAAAAAAACCGGCCTCGCTAAAAAAGACGCCCTGCTTCGCATAAACTCCCAGATACCCACGAGGGAGAAACGCAAGTTCGCGGACTTTATCCTAAACAATAACGGAGATAAAAAAACAACCATCGCGCAAACGAGGAAACTCTACGCGACGCTTAAAGGGTTATCGGAAAAAATAAACAAGGGCTGAGCCCTTGACCCCTAATGTTTCAATTATCTTTGCGACAACTTCCCGTTGCAATGGCTTCGCGCAACGGGAACCCTGCCGCAGAGGGTTATTTATTCACTGCGCCGTCCTCAAATATTCCCTAATATTCCCTATTGACAGGTTTTGAAAACCGTGCTACATTATATTAATCCTGCAACAATCCTTAATCATACATACGGTACTTTTAATGTCCCGGCTTACCGCCGCGTCAATCCGAAAGGTCTGAATCAATAAGACTCGCAATAAAAATCTATAATGACTACTCACACTCTTACAAACCCTCTCATCGGCGGTCGTACCACATCCCGCAAACAGGTTAACTGAGTCCCCCTACATATGAATCTAAAAGACCTTAAAGAAAAAAAAATCAACGAGCTTACGAGCGTAGCCAAGAAATACAACATAGAAGGCGCGGCCTCGCTCCGAAGGCAAGACCTGATATTCGCGATACTTCAGGCCCAGAGCGAACAAAACGGCCTTATCTACGGAGAAGGCGTTTTGGAGACCCTGCCGGACGGCTTCGGATTTCTTCGCGCCCCGGACTATAACTATTTGCCGGGTCCGGACGACATCTACGTATCCCCTTCACAGATAAGAAAGTTCGGCCTCCGGACGGGCGACATAATCTCGGGCCAGATACGCCCCCCGAAAGAAGGCGAAAGATACTTCGCGCTCCTTAAGATCGAAAAACTCAACTACGACGAGCCCGAGGCGGCCAAAGAGAAAATCCTCTTCGACAACCTGACCCCTCTTTACCCACAGGAACAGATAAAACTCGAAACCGCACCCAAGGGCGACACCTCGATGCGGGTAATGGACATGTTCACTCCAATCGGCAAAGGGCAAAGGGGCATTATAGTGTCTCCGCCGAGGGTCGGTAAAACTACGATTCTTCAAAAACTCGCCAATGCGATAGCAAAGAACCATCCCGAAGTAACGCTTCTGGTGCTCCTCATAGACGAGAGGCCCGAAGAGGTAACCGACATGCAGAGGTCGGTGCAGGGAGAGGTCATAAGCTCGACCTTCGACGAACCCGCCCAGAGGCACGTGCAGGTGGCCGAGATGGTGCTTGAGAAGGCCAAAAGGCTCGTCGAGACTCAAAGAGACGTCGTGATACTATTGGACAGCATAACGAGACTCGCGAGGGCGTATAATACGGTCGTGCCGCCCTCGGGCAAGGTGCTCTCCGGAGGAGTCGATTCGAACGC
>JBBTLC010000123.1:0-3163 GCA_038068875.1 Deltaproteobacteria bacterium | reverse complement strand
CCTTTGTCGAATCCCCTTGAAAAAGACCGGAAAAATGTTATGATAGGTTGCTCTTAGTCGGGGCGTGGCTCAGCCTGGTAGAGCGCTGCGTTCGGGACGCAGAGGTCGGAGGTTCGAATCCTCTCGCCCCGACCAATTTAAAAAAATCTTTTGATAGCACAATTTTCCGATAATCCGTAAGGAGACACACCGTAAATGAAAACCACCGCTAAAAAAATCAGCCCGGAAGATTTTATCCTTTCCGCGCTTTCTTCGGAAGACAGGCTTGACGCTGCCTTTGGGGTCGCGCGAGAAGCATTCAAAAAGACCCGGTTGACTTTTAAGGATATTGACGGCGCGGTAAAAAAAATACGGAGGAAACTCTACGAAAAAAAGTAGGGTCGTCATTGATACCGGCGTAATTATCTCAGCCTTTGCGTTTGGCGGCAGACCTATGGAAGCGGTAAAAAAGGCATTCACTACAACGGATATCTACGTATCAATTCCAATCCTGAACGAATATCGTGAAGTCCCTCTTGCGCTCGAAGCGGAAAGAAAGATTAATCATCAACAGCTAAAGGCATTGATTTCCGGCATTGCCGCTTTTTTGGCCAATACCAAAATCGTCAATCCGGAGAAAAGCCTTCAAATCTGCAGAGACGAGAAAGATAACATGTTGCTTGAGTGCTGTCTCGCATCCAAAGCCGATTTCCTGATTACCGGGGACAAAGATCTGCTTGATATAAGAAATTTGCCGTTCAATCTCAAGATTGTAACGCCGCAACGGTTTATTAAAGAGATTTAGAAGGGAGAAAAAAATGCAACTACCGGAATATAAACCGCACAAAGACAAGGATAAACGTATCAAGAGTGCAATTACAGCAATCAAGGCATTGGTTGCCCTTGACCTTTACCCGGCTCATAAAAAGAATTTTTTAAGTAACTGCATTTGGAAAATCACAGTAGCAGATGGAACGCATAAGCATAAGATCAGATTTCGGAGTATTGAAAGTCTTGAAAAAGATAAAGACTTGCGGCACGACCATGTATATACAAAAAAATCATTACATTAATAGACAGAATTATAAAAACCCCCGGCAAAATAGACCGAATCGTTAAAAATGCCATTGGTTGCGTTGTTACAAAGGATGAGCACGATGAATTACACCACGATAAAAAGAGCTCGCTTGAAGGATGGGAGCGTTACAAAGCGGCCGGTATCAGGGTATGGGATCGAAAAGAAGATAAAGAACACAAAATAAAAACAGGAGCGGCGTCCCAACTTCCGTTTTAAGAATAAAAAGCCTTAACAATTTAAACTTTCTTGGCGATCGCCATAAGTTTCTTGAGTTTTCCCTCCATAAACGATTCTTTCGCAATCTTCCTCACCAACCTTTTGTCAATCCGCTCATTCCACAAATGCGCGCAGTCTATGAAATCCTGCTCCGAACCGGCAAAGAGTTTTAATATGATGAGATACTCCGGGCTTAAGACCTTGATGCGAAGGCCTTTATAAACCGAAACCTCCATCGCGGCGGCTACCGCTTCTTTTTCGATTTCATGAAAGGCGACAATCAGGTCTGCCCACGTGTTGTCGAACGGAATTTCTATAAGATTTTTTATGCGGTCTTTCGGTCTTCCGATATGATGCTTGGTGAAGTTGTATTTTTTTACCAGTTTAAGCCATTCGACGAAAAAGGGTATCTTCTCTTTTTCCATCAAAACGATAAAATCCATGTCCCTTGTCGCCCTCGGTTGAGTCAATGCCGACAGGGCGAGCGCCCCGGTAAGGACAAAGTCTTCGATATACCGGCGGCGCTTAGCCTCTTTTAATACCTTTACGGCTTCTTTGAATTCCTTTTCCATGCCTCTTCACCGTCAGGCTTAATCTCCGGACGAACTCTGATAGTTCGATTGCGCGCTCGATCCTTTTACCTGCCGGCATATCGCGGCAGGATTTCTTTTCTCTCTCCTTTAAAATCGAACGAATATCCATTTTATCCTTTTCGATGAAAGTCGCGCAAAGAATGCCGGGAAGTTCGGCTCTATCAAAACCTACCTTCTCTTCCCCCTGCCTCCGAAGCTTTTTCTCTCTCCTCCTCCGCCGCCTTCGCCGGGCTTGGCGGGCGCGACGGCAATCTTCTTACCCGAAAAAATGCTCCTGTGCATTGCCTCTATCACCCTCTCGGCCGATTCCCTCGGAACTTCGACGAACGTAAAAGCCTCGAATATCGCGACGTCCCCTATGTCCGTATTATTAAGTCCGGTCTTTTCGGTAATGGCGCCGACTATGTCCGCTGCCTTTACCCCCTGCTCCTTGCCTATCGTGATGAAAAGCCTTACCTTGCCTGCCGATGCTCCGGTATCGTTAAGAGAAACCTCGCCGCTCGGAGCCGTGGCCGCGTCATAAACCCCTTCTAACTGGAACTTCAAAAGGGACGCAACGGCATGAACGGGATTAATGTCGGCGGTAAGTCTTTCGGCGAGCTTAAGGAAGGCGTCGAACTTCTTGTCGTCTATGAACTCGTCTATCTTATTCTTGAGGCTTACGAACCTGCCCTCCATGACATCCTCTTTTGTCGGAAGTTTTCCGCGCGTTATGGTTGCCTTGGAAACGGCCCTTATCAAGCGAAGTTGCTTATCCTCGCGCGGCGTAACAAAGGTTATCGCTATCCCTTCTTTTCCGGCTCTCCCCGTCCTTCCTATCCTGTGGACGTAAGACTCCGGATTTTGCGGCATGGAAAAATTCACGACGTGCGATATGTCGCTTATGTCGAGACCTCTCGCCGCGACGTCGGTCGCGACCAAAACGTCCACCCTGCCGTCCTTGAACTTCCTCAAAACCGATTCTCTCTGGGATTGAGAGAAATCCCCGTGCATTGCGTCAGCCTCGTAGCCGCGGGTTTTAAGATTCGACGACACGTCGTCGGCCTCGCGCTTCGTGTGGCAAAAAACCAGAAACCTGCCGTCGGCGTCGTTATCTATGAGCCTTGAGAGGGCTTCCAACTTCTCGCTTGCCCTTACCTCGTAAAATATCTGGTTAATCTTCGGGGCCGTAAGGGTCGAGGTCTGTATCCTTATCTTCTCCGGATTTTTCATGTAGCGCTTGGATATCTTCAAGACCCCGTCCGGCAGCGTCGCCGAGAAAAGAAGCGTCTGGCGGGTTTCGGGCGTCTCCTTTAAT
>JBBTLC010000122.1:0-1392 GCA_038068875.1 Deltaproteobacteria bacterium | reverse complement strand
AGGTGATATTTCCGGAAATCGCGAGGGAGATGGTGCGTAGCGGCGCGACCATTCTCGTCAACATCACTAACGACGGCTGGTTCGGCTCTACATCAGGCCCTTACGAGCATTTCGCCATGAGCAAGATGAGGGCTATCGAAAACAGGATTTATCTCGTCAGGGCCGCCAACACCGGAATAAGCGCGATAGTTGACCCGACAGGCAAAGAGGTCGGAAAGACCGGCCTCCTCGAGCGCGCCGTGCTTACCGGAGAGGCGCGTTTTAAAAAGGTTACCCCCTTTTACAAAGGGGGGTTAGGGGGGATTACAGGCGGCCGTACGTTTTTTTCGTCAATCGGTCATGTTTTTCCTTCCTTAATGATCGTGTTTTCGGGTATCATGCTTGTTTTGAGATTTAGAGGCAGGAGGGATTAGGATTCCTCCCCGACCCACGCCGCTTGGCGTGGGTGCCCCGAAAGGGAGGACAGGAGGGATTAGCGATGTTTGAAGAGGTAAAGGAAATGCTTTCCGCGTCAAAGGCGAAACTCATCGAAGTAAGAGGTTATCTTTGACCCGGAAAAATGCGCGAAGGAACTTTTGGACATAGAAGGCAAGACGTCCGCGTCTGGTTTTTGGGCCGATAAAACGGCGGCCGAGAAACTCATGAAGAGAAAATCTTCCGTCGAGGCCAGGGCGCAGGTCTTTAAATCCATAGCAAGTCTCGTGGAGGACGCCGGGGTTTTGCTCGCCCTCGCCGAGGAGGAAAGCGATTCCGGGACCGCCTTCGAGGCCGAGGTGAAGTTGAAGGAGGCCGATAAGGCCATAAAGGACGTCGAGATAAAAAGGCTTCTCGGCAAAGAGCACGATAAATCCGGCGCCATAGTGGCAATACATCCCGGCGCCGGAGGCACCGAGGCGCAGGACTGGGCATCCATGCTTATGAGGATGTATGCGAGATGGGCGGAGACGAAGGGTTATAAGGTGGAGATATTGGATTATCTGGCAGGAGAAGAGGCGGGGATAAAGAGCGTTACGTTCACGGTCGAGGGCGAGTATGCCTACGGGTATATCAAGGCCGAAAGCGGGGTGCACAGGCTGGTGAGGATTTCTCCTTTTGATTCCGCGAAAAGGCGTCATACGTCTTTCGCCTCGGTCTTCGTGTATCCTGAGATAGAAGAGGACGCGGAGGTCGAGATAAACGAGGCCGACTTGAGGGTTGACACCTACCGCGCGAGCGGCGCCGGAGGCCAGCACGTGAATAAGACCGACTCGGCCGTGAGGATAACGCATATGCCGACCGGCATAGTGGTGCAGTGCCAGAACGAGAGGAGCCAGCACAAAAACCGCGCCACCGCCATGAAGGTCTTGAGGGCGCGCCTCTATGAACTCAGGAAAAGGGAAGAAGAGGAAAAAC
>JBBTLC010000121.1:0-1809 GCA_038068875.1 Deltaproteobacteria bacterium | reverse complement strand
CTTCTTCGTATAAGACGGTTTTGAGCGTTCTTTTTATAGTAGGCGCGGTCTTTCACTCAGGCATGCTTTACCTCGCGATGGTCTTCGGAATAAGCGTGGCGGGGAAACTCTCGATTATAGGCGCCATAGCCATACTTACTGGACTTGTTTTAGCCGGGGTCGCTTCGGCTACGGGGATTAAAAAGACGGAGTGTAGAGAATAAAAGAGGTCGTTGGGATTATAGTATAGGAAGCGGACTGCTGTCCGCTTCCTATTTCTTTTTCTTGGATTTAATTGTAAAAGTTAGGATCTTCTTGGGCGGCTATTTTTCACTTTACCTTTTACTTGACTTATACTATACTTATTGAATGAATAAATCCGCTGGATATGAGCCTAAGTATTCGGTAACAGCCCACCTCTTGAGGCTCATTGAAAGCATCGCCTCATTGAAGACCAAGATTGAGCTATCGGCCGTGTCGGTCGCATGGGTGCCGACCCTCGCGAAAGAGACTTTTGTCCGCACGGCGCACTCTTCAACCGCCATCGAGGGTAACCCGCTATCCCTGAAGGAAGTCCGGATACTCGCCGAGGGCGGCGCCCTTCCGCATGCTAAGCCAAAGCATATAAAAGAGGTAACGAATTATTTTGCCGCGCTCAAGTTTATTTCCGAGCACGGAAATAAAAAAATAATTTCAACGGAAGACGTCTTTAAAATACACTCCATCATAGGCAAAGAGGTGCTAGATAGAGGCCCTCTTGGCGCATATAGGGATTATCAGGTATACGTGGGGCGCCATGTCCCTCCGAATGCAAAAGACGTGGGGCGTCTTATGGACGACCTTCTCGAATGGTTGAACAAAAGGGGGCAGGCGTTACCGGCGGTCTTCTCCTCGGCCATTCTTCATTACCGGTTCGAATACATCCACCTTTTCGGTGACGGCAACGGCAGGACAGGCAGGCTTCTGGCCATGTGGGAGCTTTATACAAGGAAGTTCGACTCTCACCACATCTTTTCGGTTGACGAGGTATTCCTTGAAAACAGGCAAAGATACTATGCCGCGCTCGACCTTGTGAGAAAAGAGAACGAAGACCTTACAAGTTGGCTTGAATTCTCGGCCGAGGCAGTAGAGATTACCCTTGAGCGTGTTTTGTCGAGGATAGAGGCTATCAAGGTTTCTGAAAAAACGGCTATAACTTTATCGCCAAAGCAGGAGCGGCTTTTAAATCTCCTTCAGGCCGGGCCGCTCGGTATCAGAGAGATACAGGAACAATTGGATGTAACGAAGCAAGGGGCGCACTTCCTTCTTAAGCCTCTTATGGCGAACGGCCTGATAAAAAGGGTAGGCGGTCATAAGACAGGAAAGTATACGCTGGTTTAAGTTAGTGGCTCATTCTAACCCTGGATATGGCCAGGATGGTCAAGGTGCGTAAAAGGATAAGGAATGTCCCAGCATTCCCTCACTTCTTCAACAACCCCTCCACGAGTTTTATCTTGTCTTCGCCAATCCAGTCGGTTTTTCCGTCCACTATGGCCGCTATCTTGCCGTTTTTCCCGACTATAAAGGCCCTCGGAGCGTAAATGACCTTGTAGGCCTCGGCGACGAAGCCGTCCTCGTCCCTTAAGACGCGGAAGGTGTAGTTATTTTCCTTCACAAAGTCCCTTATCTTATAGATGGACGCGCTGTGCATGGAATCCTCGTCCACAACGAGGACGTTTACGCCTTTATCCTTGTAGCGAAGGTGGAGGGAGTTAAGAGAGGCCATGCTCTCCACGCATTCCCTGCATTTAAGCCGCCAGAAAAAAAGCACCGTAACCTTGTCTTTTTCTT
>JBBTLC010000120.1:0-3748 GCA_038068875.1 Deltaproteobacteria bacterium | reverse complement strand
TTTCTTTTATTGCCTCGCAATGTGCGGGAATTGGTTTTGGTGCGTTGTCCGCGCACTGGCAGACGCTTAGCATGACGCGTTCCGCGGTACGATTTGATATCTTTAAGTCGCTTAATGTCTGCTGCAATATCACGTCGCAGGTCACCTTCCACCTTGAGTGTTTTTTCAACAATCTCTCGCACGCGATCTTGCTCTGTTTGAGTGAGATCTTTTACTCGCGCCTCTGCTGAAACTCCGGAAGCTCGGAACGGAAATAACCTACCTTGAAGGCAACCACGATTTTTCGCTCGGCCCGTTCTTCACCGAATTCCTCGGCGCGGACGTGCACCCGGACTCGACCGAACTCTCCCTTGACGGGAAAAGGATCTTCCTTTCTCACGGCGACATCGTGGACAGAAGCGTAAGATATAGATTGTGGAGGGGTTTTTTGAGGAGCCCTTTTTCAAAGGCCTTGGTAATGATGCTTCCGGCTTGGGTTCTTTTCAGGATAGCCTCCTCTTTATCGCGAAAGAGCAGGACATACAGGGAAAGCGCGCCGCACGTTGAAAAAGCCCTTAAAGACTTCGCAATGGAACTCGCGAAAAGTAATTACGACGGGTGCGTCATGGCCCACTCGCACATGGCGTCAATAGAAACCTTCAAAAACAACGGAAAAAACTTCACCTACTCGAATGCCGGAAGTTTCGGAAACGACGGAGCCTACATTACCTACGAAAACGGCGCTTTCAGGCTCGAAAGATACTCGGCATAGGACAGGCGGGACGCCTGTCCTACTTTCTCTCTTTTAGTAGACCGGCGCAATCCGCTACCCTTCCCTCCCGTTGCCTTTGGTAAAAAGCAAAAACGCCATGGAGGGCCTCTTTGAAGAGTCCCTCATGGCGAACTGAATCCCGTCGAAGTTCCAGCCGTCCTTTACCGTGGAGTTTATCGCCTCTTCGATGTCCTTGTCGGTGACAATTGAAAGCTCAACCACCTTATATTCGAGCGTCTTCATCTTCTCTCAAACCCCGCTTTGGTAAACAACCTTGCCCACGAAAAACGGGCCCATCTTTTCAATATAAGTCGAAGTCTGCTTCGTCTTCCTCATTGTCTGCACGAGGAGCGAGAGGGGGTGGAGGTCTTTTCCGATGAGGCCTATGGTGAAGTCGTTGTCGTTTTTGTCGAGGCCGTAGGAAGTAAGCCTGACGTCATGGCCCAAATCTTTTTCGCCGAAAGCCCTGCCTATCGCCCCGTGCTCCATGAGTATCTCGCCTTGTTCCTTCGGAGGAAGGAGCGCGAAACTTCCCTTTCTCCTCAAAGGATACCATACCGCCCACTTCCACATGGGGTTTCTCGTAACGCGCCTTACGCGGCGCAAGAGCCAGTCTTCGAGGTCTCTTTCATGACCGAGAGAATAAGTCCTTCCGAACATCGCGTATTCGGGCTTGATACAAAGCGAAGAGAAAGAACTTTCATTTATGAATTTTCTGAGTTTCGTCGTGAAAAAATCCGGCTCCTCGCTCATTGTAAGGAGTCCGATGGAAGAAGGATCGTTTAGGTCTTCGTAGAGGACTGATTCAATGCCGCTTTTTTCAAGCTCATTGATAAGAGGTTTACTATCCTTCACGCCGCCGAAGACAAGTAATTGGACAAAGAGTCTTTTATCGAGGAGTTGCGGTTTTCCGTCTTTTGGCGCGCCCTTTTCGTTTACGTTGGCAAGTTCTTCCAAATTGAATTCCATTGCCGCCACTTACCCGACTGCCTTCTGTTTTTTAAGGTCGTGCGCTTTTTTGGCGGCCTCCGTGGGCTCGTAAGTGCAAAACGGTTCTTCCTCCATATAGTCGCCGCTAAAGGCAAATGCCCGCGCCCTGCAACCTCCGCAGACGCTCCTGTACTCGCAGTATCCGCACCTGCCCTTGTAATCGTCCCACGCGCGCATCTGTTTAAAAACCTTAGAGGTGTTCCATATCACGGAAAACGGCTCTTTCCTTATGTCGCCGCACTCCTCTTCCAAAAATCCGCATATCTGAACCTTGCCCCTGTGCGAGACAAAGGCGAAGGTCTGGCCTCCCATGCACCCCTTGCTCATGGCGTCCATGCCGTGGGTCTCCGGCGTTACCGAGACGCCCTTCTCGTGTTCCTTCTGCCTGAATATCCTGTAATAGTGCGGGGCGCAGGTAGGCTTGAACTGAAGAGGAACCTTATCCCTCTTTTCATAGAACCACGTGAGGGTCTTTTCATAGTCCTCCGGGGATATTTCAAGGTCTTTTAAGTCCGCGCCCCTGCCGGTCGGCACGAGAAGAAAGGGGTGGTGCGCCTTGGCCCCAAGTTTTATAACGAGGTCGAGTATCTGCGGAAGCTCGTGCAGGTTGTGTTTGGATACCGTTGTATTAACCTGAAAATCCATGCCGACCGCCTTGCAGCTCTCTATGGCCTTCATCACGGAATCGAACGCCCCCTCTACCCGCCTGAAGTTGTCGTGGGTTTCCTTGGTCGCGCCGTCTATGGAAAAACTCACCCTCTGGATTCCGGAATCCTTCATCTTCTGCGCGGTTTCGATTGTCACCAAAAACCCGCACGGCGCCATGACCATCCTGAGCCCTATGTCCGTGCCGTGCCGCGCGAGGTCCCATATATCGTCCCGAAGCATTGGCTCCCCGCCTGTCATTATCATTATGGGGTCTGAAAACGACTTCACGTCGTCAAGAAACTTAATACACTCCTCTGTGGTGAGTTCGTTCGAATACGGGCCGAAGCGCGCCGCCGCGCGGCAGTGTATGCAATTGAGGTTGCAGGACCTCGTGAGTTCCCAAGCGATTAGCCTCGGAAGCCATATCTTTCCGACCTTGCCTTCGGGGGGCTTGCCAGGAGGCTTCGCGCCGTGTCCGTGAGGGTGCCCTTGTGCGTGAGGATGACCTTTATGTTCCATGGGATGTTCTCCCCTTATTTATTGTCTTATTTGTTGTTTGGCGCGGCTATCTTAAAATCTTTGCCGCATCCTTCGCAAAATAGGTTATTATCATGTCTGCTCCGGCGCGCTTTATGCAAAGAAGACTCTCCATCATTACCTTTTCCCCGTCTATCCAGCCCTTTTCCGCCGCCGCCTTTACCATCGAATACTCGCCGCTCACGTTATACGCCGCCGTCGGGTAGCCGAACTCGTCTTTAACCATCCTTATTATGTCGAGATACGGGAGCGCGGGTTTTACCATGACTATATCCGCACCTTCTTCTATGTCCAAAGCAACCTCTCTTAACGCCTCAAGGGCATTTGCCGGGTCCATCTGGTAACTGCGCCTGTCGCCGAAAGAAGGGGTGGATTCCGCCGCCTCCCTGAATGGCCCGTAAAACGCGCTCGCGTACTTGGCGGCGTAACTCATTATCGGAGTATCAACGAATCCGTTGTTGTCAAGGATGTTGCGTATCGCCCCTACCCTGCCGTCCATCATGTCGGACGGCGCGACGATGTCGGCTCCGGCCTCAACGTGCGAAAGCGCCTCTTTTGCGAGAAGTTTTAAGGTCGAGTCGTTATCAACATCCCCATTTTTTATTATACCACAGTGGCCGTGCGAGGTATATTCGCACATACAAACGTCGGTTATGACCAAAAGCTCGGGAACAGCCCTCTTTATGGCCCTTATAGCCTCCTGAACAGGGCCTTTAGCCGCGTAAGCGGCCTTGCCAATCGGGTCTTTAATCTCAGGTATGCCGAAGAGAATTACCGCCGGTATGCCTAAGGCATGAACCTCCTCAGCCTCTTTCGCGATCA
>JBBTLC010000119.1:0-6675 GCA_038068875.1 Deltaproteobacteria bacterium | reverse complement strand
GGGAAGCGTCGAGTGGCGGCGGTCCTGCTCGAAGGTAGTGAGGTGAGGGTGGTTTAACGTGTGGTTGCCGACCTCGTGGCCGTCCGCGGCAATAGTCCTTACTATGTCCGGGAATTTTTGAATAAATCCGCCCGTAAGGAATATGGTCGTGCGTATGCCGCGCTCCCTCAATGTGTCGAGTATGAGAGTAGTGTCAAAGGCCTCTGACCCGCCGTCGAACGTGAGGCAGATCTCCCTCTTTTCCGTTCCTCCCCTCGTTAGGTCGGGCGGCGAAAGAAGTGGAACCGGGAACCCGTCCGCGACCGTGGTCCGGGGCATCATCCAAGGCTTTGGAGGCTTTGACTCTATGAAGGCCGTTTCTTTCAGCGGCTCTTTGGCAACAGGTATTTTCTTAATCGAGGCCTGCGGCCTTATCGGAATACCGGGTTTTTCTTCCGGCTTTAGAATAGAGTGCGTTTCAAGGCCTTTTGCCGGGGCAGGTTCGGTTTCAGTTATCGAGTCCATTGGCACGGTTTCGTAAGTTTTTTCGGGCAGAACCGCTTCAGTGTTTTCGCGGCTTGAAATAATCCCGGGTTTTTTTATGTCAGCGAATATGTCGTAATAGCCGTTTCTCAGGTTTTCGTGGAGGCCTATCGAGCCTATTGCCGCCACGCTCAGATAAAGTCCCGTTCTTAAAGGGAGAGGCCTTAGGCTGTAAGCCGCGTCTTTTGCGAGTTCGGGCACGGAGCGCGCGAACGGGGCGAGCCTTAGCCATGCCTTTTTGAAAAGTTTATTTGCTTTGGAGGCCAGATAAAACGAATCGTTCCTTTAAAGGTAAAGAAAAGACAGTAAAGACCGTGCCGAATGAGCGATGCCGGACATTATGAGAATAATGAGCGCAAAGGAAATAACAGGGAAAAGCCGTATCGCGGCAAGGGTTGTTTTATTGAGTCTCCTTATCGCGTAAGCAGAATATGAACCGATACGCACAAGGCGTTTGGAGGCCGAATCCCAAAGATGCTTCGTAACGCGAGAGGGTCTTATGGCGATAAAAAAACCTTTGGCGGATGTTTTTATCTTTATCTCGGCCAAGAACGCGTCTGCGTAGAGCTTAGAGATAAGCCCGTGCCGTTGCGAGGCGGATGGCTTTATGTTTCTTTCTTTAACGAGAAAGAAAAAGGATTTCTCCAGGGCCCTTCCGAGCGAGGGGGCCGCGCCTTTGGCCTTGAGGCGGATAAAGAGATTCTTGGCGGCTTTTCTTATGGAGTAAAACGTTTCGCACGAGCTTTCGCAAAACGGAAGTCTTCCGGCTTTGATGCGGCATTTCTTTTTAACCGGACTTCCGCAGTAAACGCAGAGTGCGTTTTTCAGGAGGAAATTTTTCTCACGGTTCGCGGGGCAGTGCATATTTAAAATCTATCATTTTTGCCGCGGCGCGTCAATCTTCGGGAAAGGCGCGTTTGACGGAAAAATGCTGAAATCTTTCAAAAAGCCGTGCTATAATCATGCCGTTAAAGAGTCTCTCTTCCGTGGAAATATCTTTCGCGAGGTTTATTTTCGGCGGAACGGCCGGGGAGGTTTCGAGGTTATAAGGGTGTCCGGCGCCGGTTATTTTGCCGGACGGGCAGGAGCCCAAAAATAGATTTTGATTTTTGGGGGAAACCGGCAAGTTGGCCGACCCACCCTATGGGGTGGGTACCCCGACGAGGCAGCGGACAATTTTTGAGACGAGCCGTATGTTCACCGATACGGTGAGGAGCAAAAATTGTCCGATAACGAAGTATGGCAGACAAATCGCCGGTTTGTAAAATAGCGAGGTTTTTAATCGCTATTTTACGGAGAAGGGTATGAGGCCATGTTTGGCATAGGTTTCGGCGAATTAATTCTCGTGGCGGCTCTGGCTCTTATTTTCATAGGTCCCGACAAGATGCCGGAGATCGCCAAGACCTTGGGCAAGGCCTTCGCTGAGCTCAAAAAAGCCATGAAGGAAGTGCAGGATACGGTAGTTCAAAAAGAAAAGAAAGAGTAGTTTTCGATGAGCGAGCACATGCCCCTTACGGGTCATTTGAAAGAACTCAGGCAGAGGCTTATAAGGTCCGCGATAGCGGTTACGGCCGCCTTCGCGGCTACCTATTGGTATTCGGACGTCTTGATGGAGATTCTTACAAGGCCTCTTATAGAGGCGCTTCCGGAGAGTTCGAGGTTCATGGCGTTCACGGCCGTGAGCGAGCCGTTTTTTACCTACCTCAAGGTCGGCATGTATTCCGCCGTATTGCTGGCGAGCCCTTACGTGCTTTTTCAGGCATGGGGCTTCGTGGCCCCGGCCCTTTACGAGGAGGAAAAGAAGTGGTTCTTTCCCGTAGTATTCGTTTCGACGCTGCTTTTTCTCTCGGGCGCCGTTTTTGCTTATGTTTTCGTTTTTCCGACTGCCTTTAAATATCTCTTGAGTTTTTCCACCCCCGAACTCAAACCCTTCATATCCATGGGAGAGTATTTCTCCACAGCCGCCATGTTTCTCGTGGTTTTCGGAGCCGTATTCCAGTTGCCTCTTGTAATGGCGGTGACGGCCAAGCTGGGTATTGTAAGCCGCAAGACCTATATCGCGTACTGGAGGTACGCGATAGTCGTGATATTCATAGTTGCCGCCGTATTGACGCCGCCGGACGTGGTGAGCCAGCTCTTGCTCGGGCTTCCGATGCTGGGATTGTATTTCATAGGGGCGTTACTCGCCCTTATGTTAGGCAAGAAGCAGGGGTAAGATCTTTACTGCGGATAGACCCTCGTGATGTGTTTCGCCTGAAGCCCTTTCTCTCCTTTTGAGATGTCGAATTCGAAGATAAAGTCCCTGTTCGGGAGCTGGTTTACGATGCCCTGCGAGCTGAAGTCCGATTCGTGGACAAAGGCGGTGTTGTAAGGCGATTCGCTCTGCCGCGTGTCGGTAATCCAGAGCCCCGGCCCTATATGACGGAGAAACCTCACGAACCCGTAGTTTTTCGTGTGGTTGAAGTTGTAGCATATGCCGCGCACCTTGGAGCCCGGCTCTCCCCATTTCGTGTTTTCGGGATTATCCAGCGGGAGGAGGTTCGGTATCAGGTAGCCGGACATGAAGAGATCCACCTCTCTTTTGAGGTTGCTGGATATGTTCTGGAACGCCACCGCTTCGACCCTGCAACCCTTATTTTGGAGCGCCTTTACGACCTGCACGAAATCCCCGTCGCCCGTGGCGAAGAGCACCTTGTCCAGGTTTTCGGACTGTAAAAGCGCGTCCACTGCCATGTCGAGGTCCGCGTTCGCCTTGCCGTACCGCGAACCCGTTTCGTCCACGTACCACATGACCGGTTTTTCTATGACCTTGTATCCGAAGTCCCTTAACGCGGCGTAAAAGTTAAGGGTCTTTTCCCTGTATTCTTTGTCGGTCTTGGATTTTTCTTCGTCGTGCGCCACGTAGGCGTTGAGCCTCACCGGTTCTCCGCCGTCGCGGCAGGCGAAGTCGCGGAGGATGTCGAACCTCATGCCGAACCCGCCGTTACGCGCGATATTGACGGCGTCTATGTATATGCCTATTTTTTGGGATGTGCCTCTCATCGTAGGTCCAATTGGTGAAGAAACGGCTTAAATGCGTCCCCCAACCACTTTCTTTTTTTGAGCAGATTCTTCATGAATGAAACGTTCGAGCGCCTCTCTAATCAATTCGGCCATAGGCACACGCTTTTTGTATGCGATAAACTTTAAAGATTCATGCTGATGTTCTTCTAAAACCGTAGTTATATACACCGGTTTTTCAAGTTTCTTGGGCGCTCCCATGATATTACCTCCTTAATACATAATGCCGCCATATCGGTTCCTACAGTCTTTCCATTCCTGTTACTTTTTTTATCAGGATTTCTTTTTGTTTGAATCTCTTTTTCAAAACCCCTTTGTATTCTTTAAACCACCGATCATTCTCTTCAGTATCAAAGATTATTATTTCAATCTTGTCTACTGAATCATAATAAGTCTTTTCTTTCGATGTCCATATGCCTTCACCGCTCTTTTGCCTTGTTAATGCCCCGAATTTCTCTACAATCTCTTCAGTGGTTTTATTGAATTTTTCTTCTTCGATTTTAGTCCCGTCATTGTATTCAAGCGGCAAATAAATAGTATATTCCGCAAGTTCCAGCTTTTGCATAAAATAATCCTCCCTTTTTCGGTTCAATAAGCATAATTCCCAATCTTTCGAATAATTATATATTTATATAAATATATAATACATATATATTTATAGGTTGTCAAGAAAAAATTCTTATTTAAGGGTTTTGGTATTTTTGGAAGAAATAAAAAGGCCGCAAGAGTCATCTTGCAGCCTGTACGGTTACTTTATTAGCCTTTGTGATTTCACTATCCACAACATTTGGTTATTAACATTGATTGCCTTGCAAGTGAGTCCTTATCATCTGTTAAACGTCGAGGTTTGAGACCTCGAGAGCGTTCCTTTCTATGAATTGGCGCCTCGGCTCGACCTGGTCTCCCATGAGCATGGTGAATATGCTGTCGGCCTCGACGATGTCTTCCACCTTTACCTGAAGCAGTATCCGCTTTTCAGGGTCCATGGTCGTTTCCCACAGTTGACCCGGGTTCATCTCTCCCAATCCTTTATACCTCTGCACGGAGATGCCTTTTTTGCCCATCTCAAGCACGTTCTCCGCAAGTTCCTCGAAGGTTTTTACCTCGCGCTCCTCGCCGGACGAACTTATCTTAAACGGCGGCTGCCCGAGCGAACTCAACTCGCGTCCGAGGTTTCTGAGTTCTTTGAATTCGGGCGAGGCCAGAAAATCATGGTCTATGACGGTCGTAAAAGGCGAGCTGTTTTTTCTGGACAGGCATTTTATCGCGTGCCTGTCGTGTTCGGGATCCTTTTCCGCCGAGAACTCGACAGGGGTAATTTCAGGGTGGAACGCCATCAAGTAGGTCTTAAGGTTGTCGAAGAGGCGTTTCATATCTTTTTCGTTTCCGAGAGTTTCCGCGTCGAAGTTTTCTTCGAGGGCGAGGGCCGTGAGGACGAATTTATCCTTGCCGCGCCGCGAAGCCCTCTCAACGCGCCTCTGGAAGCGCGCGACCTTGCGGAGCGTCTTTATGAGGCCTTCGCCTTTAAGGGGCGCTCCTTTGCCTTTGGAGGACACGGTGATGCCGTCCTTCAGGGATTCGAGTATGAATTCGTCGAGCGCCGCTTCGTCTTTTATGTAGCGCTCTTCCTTGCCCTTCTTTATCTTGTAGAGCGGGGGCTGGGCTATGTAGAGGTAGCCCCTTTCTCCGAGGAACGCCATCTGACGGTAGAAAAACGTGAGAAGAAGCGTTCTTATGTGGCTTCCGTCCACGTCCGCGTCCGTCATTATGATTATCTTGTGGTAGCGGAGCTTGTCGGGATTTTGGTCTTCTTTTCCGAGGCCGCAGCCCAAGGCCGCCACCAAGGTGCGTATCTCCTCGTTCGATATCATCTTGTCGAAACGCGCCTTTTCGACGTTAAGTATCTTGCCCCGAAGAGGCAGTATGGCCTGGAATCTCCTGTCCCTGCCCTGCTTCGCAGAGCCTCCGGCCGAGTCTCCCTCGACTATGAATATCTCGCTTAAGATGGGGTTAGTTTCCTGACAGTCGGCGAGTTTACCCGGGAGCGAGGCCGAGTCAAGCGCGCCCTTTCTCCTTACGAGTTCCTTGGCCTTTCTCGCGGCATCTCTCGCCCTCGCGCCCTCGACGGCCTTATTCACTATCTTTTTGGCGACAGAGGGGTTTTCTTCGAGGAATTCGGCGAGCTTTTCGTTCACTATGGCCTTTACGAAGCCCTCTACCTCGGAGTTTCCGAGCTTGGTCTTCGTCTGCCCTTCGAACTGGGGGTTCGGAAGCTTGACGCTTATTACCGCCGTGAGCCCCTCGCGCACGTCCTCGCCCTGAAGCGTCTCTTTCAGGTCTTTTATGAGGTTTTTTTCCGCGGCGTAGCTGTTTATGGTCCTCGTGAGCGCGGATTTGAAGCCGGTAAGATGCGTTCCACCCTCGGTGGTGTTTATGTTATTGGCGTAGGCGAAGATGCTCTCGGAGTAAGAATCGTTCCATTGCAGCGCCACCTCGGCCTGCACTTCGTTTTTTTCGCCGCTGAAGTAGATGACCTTCGGGTGTATCGGGTCTTTCGTCTTGCCGAGATGCTCGACGAAGCTCACTATGCCGCCCTTATACTGGAACTCGTGCGCCTTGCCGCTGCGTTCGTCGGTGATGTTTATCTTAAGCCCGCCGTTTAAGAAGGAAAGCTCCCTTAGCCTCTGGCTCAAGGTGTCGAAACTGAATTCAACGGTTTCGAATATCTCGGAGTCGGGCTTGAAGGTTACCTTGGTTCCGGTCTTCGCGGACTTTCCGATTGTTTTAATGGGATAGACGGGTTTGCCGCGCTCGTAGCGCTGTTCGTAAACAGAGCCGTCTCTTTTTATCTCCACCATAAGCCATTCGGAAAGAAAGTTGACGACCGTAACGCCGACCCCGTGCAGCCCTCCCGAAACCCTGTACGCCTTTTGCTCGAATTTTCCTCCGGCGTGGAGTTCGGTAAGCACAACCTCGACCGTCGGCTTGTTCTTTGCCTGATGGAGTTTGACCGGTATGCCCCTTCCGTCGTCAATAACGGTAACCGAGCCGTCGGCGTGGACATAGACGTCTATGTTTTTACAGAAACCCGCG
>JBBTLC010000118.1:4334-7442 GCA_038068875.1 Deltaproteobacteria bacterium | reverse complement strand
CAGCCTCTTCTCCGTCGCCTATCAAAAAACAATCGAAGAAGTCAGCCACAGGCTCGGGATTAAACGCGGACGGGCCGCCGCCTATGACAATCGGGCAGTTATCAAGCCTATCTTTCGCGTAAAGGGGTATGCCTCCGAGCTCTAACATCTGCAAAACGTTCGTAAAAGAGAGTTCGTATTGGAGGGAAAACCCGACGATATCGAAAACCTTAAGAGGCCTTCCCGATTCGAGGGTTCCGAGCAAAACGGCTTTTTCCCGAAGCAGGGCCTCCATGTCCTTCCAAGGAGAAAAAACCCTTTCGCAGGAGACGTCCGTCCTCGCGTTAATGGTCTGGTAGAGTATCTGAAGCCCAAGATGGCTCATCCCGACTTCATAGACGTCCGGAAAACCCAGGGCAAAGGAAAGCTTGACGCTCGAAGGGTCTTTTCTGATGGAATTGATCTCATTGCCGATGTAGCGGCTCGTCCTCGAAACCAACGGGAGGTAGTCTTTTATGTTGACAATATCCATGACTATTCAGGATAACATCAAACAGGGGATTATTACAAGGGAGGGGGTTGGATGGCGTAAACCGGAAAGTCCTAATAACGCGCGTTGCGCTTCTTCAACAACCTCGTAACGGCCTTTAACGGGCCGCTAACCGTCCTTAGCGCAACGGAAGCCGAGGTTATTTATCTTTGTGACCGGCATATAACCCACCCTCGAAAAAGTAGTCGCGAACCTATGCGTAAGGCCCCAGCTGCCGCCTCTTACGACCTTGCCTCTTTCATCGAAGTCAGTTGAGGTCCACTCCCAAACATTTCCAGCCATGTCGTAGGCTCCGTAGGGGCTTTTACCTGTCTCGTACCGGGCGGCCTTTGTAACGCCTATTACGCCGGAGAGGCTCGTATTGGCCTTATCCTTATCGAATGCATTGCCCCAAGGGTAGATCCTTCCGTCAGTTCCCCTCGCGGCCTTTTCCCACTCCTCTTCAATAGGGAGCCTCTTGCCGTCCCATTTGCAAAACTCCGAGGCGTCCTCGTAACTTACCAATACGACGGGGTAATCTTTGCGCTCTTCGCTGTACCCGTAAACATCCCAGTCCTTGGGCCTCTTCCTTTTTGCGGCGTCAATAAATGCCTTGTATCTTCCGTTCGTCACCTCGTGCTTGTCGATATAAAAGGCCTTTACAAAGACCTTTTTCAACGATTCGTCCTTTGTGCCGAGAAGAGAGCCTATCTGAAACTCGCCCTCGGGCACGAGCGCCATGTCAGACGCGCCCTTGGCGCAGGCAAAAAGCGCGAACATTGCCGCGAAAATTATGAGTGACTTCTTAATCACTTTAATGTCCTTTGATTTTTAAGGGATTTCGCGCACCTGAAACCCGCGTCGTCGCCCGCGCCGCCGGGAAGATAATGATGACGCGTCGCGCCTCGCGCTAAAATGACGTTATTCAAATAATGCCCCGGTATGCCGCCTATGCCGCCCTTAAGCACCCTGTGCTGGCTTCCGTAATCCTTATTGATTATGGTAGCGCCCGGATACGGCTCATACCAGCTTTCGGTCCACTCCATCACGTTTCCGCCCATGTCGTAAACGCCGTAATAACTCTTATCGGGCTCGAAACTTCCGGCAGTCACTGTGTCGCCTTTCGCGAGATTCGCTTTTTTCTCGTCGTACTCGTTGCCCCACGGATATTTGTTGCCGCCGGGGCCTCTCGCGGCCTTTTCCCACTCAGCCTCGGTTGGAAGCCTTTTCCCGACCCACGCGCAATATATGCCCGCGCTATACCACGTAACATTAGTTACGGGATGGTTCGCCCTGCCCTCAGGGTGCATGCGCTGTGTCCAGTTAAGCGGCGCGGGCGCGGCGGTAGCGGTTATAAATTCCTTATACTGAGCGTTGGTAACCTCGTATTTGTCTATGTAATAGCCGTCGAGAAAGACCTTGCTCATGGGTTTTTCGTCGTCATAGTACCTGCCGGTGCGGAGTCCGAATTCAGTTCCAAGGGCCTCGGTATCAACCTCCTCGCTGCCCATTACGAACTCGCCCGGAGGGATATGAACCATTCCCTCAATTACGGGGGCCTTATCGCACGATAAGACCGAAAGCGATATCGCCAAGAAACCGAAAATACTTTTTACCGTTGGGTTCATTCCTTATCCTTCCGTAAAACTCTTACTCGGCGTCAGCCGCGCACCTGAAACCGAAACTGTCATTTTTGGTGTCGGCGGTAAAAAACGAACGGTTATAAGTCGGGGCGGATATGCCGCATCCGTAAAACATGCAGTCCCACCACGAGCCGCCCTTTAAAATCTTATACCTGTTGCCGAACTCCGGGCTTACGTAATCCGACCCGGCGTGCGGCAGGTAATCGTCATCAACCCACTCCCAAACGTTGCCGCTCATGTCGTACAGGCCGTGTTGATTTTTGCCGGCCTCGAAGGAACCGACTGGCATGGCGCCGTTGTGTCCCCTTAAGGGATTATTGGAATTATTCAGATTCCACTTGTCTCCCCACGGGTACACCCTTCCGTCAATGCCCCTCGCGGCCTTTTCCCACTCTATCTCCCTCGGAAGCCTCTTCCCGTTCCGGCGGCAATAATTCATTGCGTCGTTCCAGCTTACGAATATAACCGGGTGGTTGCCTTTGCCCGGAGGATAGTTATTCCCTTTCCAATTATCCGGCGCGGGGTAGCCTGTGGCCAGAACGAACTTCTTGTAATCGGCGTTCGTGACCTCGTATCTGTCTATGTAGAAAGCCCCGGCATAAGAAACGTGCAGAGGCTTTTCGTCGCGGAGCCTGTCGTCCGTGCCCATGATAAATTCTCCTTCGGGTATGAATACCATGCCTTTCAAGTCAATCTTCTTTGTAACGCCTTTGGCCGCCGCCGGAGGCAAGGCGTCCGAGGCCTCGGCAAAAGAATCGCCGAGGAGCGGCTTGGCCGTTTCCTTGTAAGGATGCCCGGCCATGCCGTGGCACGAAAGACACTCCTTTAACTTTCCGATGTCTTCTTTTTTGTATTTGGGTTTCGTGTGGCACTCGACGCAGGAATCCGTCCCGGGGGAAAGCGCGAAAACGCCGGAAGCGCCGAACGCGGCAAAAAAGACGGAAAAGGTTAAAACGC
>JBBTLC010000118.1:0-4234 GCA_038068875.1 Deltaproteobacteria bacterium | reverse complement strand
TCGCACTCGCAGAGTTCCCTCAAATAACGCACGAGGGCCTTTATCTCTTCCGGCCGGAGTGTTTTGTACCACATGGGCATGAGAGGGGATTTAGCGTGAGCCGTGCCCCCGTGGCTTATAATCTGCTCGAACTGCTCGTCGGAGCGGGTAATCATGAAAGAAGCGTCCGTGTGGTCCCTCGGGTTTATGGCCATGTCAGGGGTGGAGTTTATGCCGTCTCCCTTGCCCGTATGGCCGTGACACTGGCTGCACCACTTATCGTATAAGTCTTTGGCGTTTATAGCGCCGCGAGACGTCCGGGGCACCCGCTCGGAGAGCGGGTCGGGCGCGGCGGCTGATGCCGATTCCACAGGCAACAATTGAAACGCCGTCAAGACGGCAAGGATAAGCAAAGTGGTTTTATTAAAATTCGGCATACCGGCACCCTGATTTGAATGGAAGAATTTAAGATACTTAAATCACGGAATATTGTCAAGGGTAAGAGTGTGACTCGATACATGTAGGGCAAGGCTTATGGTGAATTTTCTCACCTTATTCCCTCCCCACCGACCCGCCCTTCTCGGGCGGGTGCCCCGGGGAGGGTAGGGTGGGGTAGCCTTGCATAATAATAGCTCCCCTAAAAACAAAAAGGGCGCCCCGACGTAACATCGGGGCGCCCTTTCAAAAATCTTGACTAAACCTTAGAGGCCCTTTTCGTGGGCTATTACGGCGTCAAGCTCTTCGGCCGTGAACGTGAACTTCGGCATGGCTATGGAGAACTTCGGGTACTTCTTGTCCGCTCCGGCCCTGCCGTTGGTGATGGTGGCCTTTATTAGCGCGATATCGCCCTTCATGAATTCATTGCCCTTAAGAGCCGGCGCCATGGCACTGCCCTCTCCGGCCTTTCCGTGGCACATGGCGCACTTGGAAGCGAAAATCTTCGCCCCGTCAGCCGCTGCCATAACCTGCGAGCCGACAAACATCGCGGCCGCGGCAAACAAAGCAACAAGAATCATCTTACGCATACTTTCTTTCCTCCTTAAGAGATATAGTGTATTGGGTGTTCCTAATTCAAATTATACTACCCGCCTTAGTTTTGTCAAGAAGATTATTTACTAAAAAAATCCTGAATCGGATTTTGAGTTGCCCGCCTTTTATAAAACCGTGTCCGCCATCAAGCCAAGGAGCAAGATGCCGAGATAACCCATAGATATCAAGAAGTTTTTCCTTAATAAAGGCGCGGATTGGTCTTTTAGCAGTAACACATTCGACCACAGGAAATACGCCCCCGGCACTGTGGCGCATACGAGATAAATCCACCCGCTGTAGCCTAAAAAAAACGGAAGAAGAGAGACTATAAAAAGAACTGAGGTGTTTACGAGCATATAAACCGCGGTCTTCTTTTCGCCGACTACGACCGGCAGCATGGGTATGCCGGCCGCCTCGTAGTCCTTTTTGTGGAGCATGGCGAAACTCCAAAAATGCGACGGCGTCCATAGAAACATTATGATTGCCAAAAGTATGGGCGGCACGCAAAGCCCCGGCGCGTGAGACGCGCCTCCCGCCAAGACCGAGAAACTCCCCGCGAGCCCGCCCACGACTATATTGAGCCATGTCCTCCTCTTGAGCCATACCGTGTATATGAAGCCGTAGACTATGGCGCCGAGCCCGAGGTGAAGAGCCACCATGGCGTTCAATGTTACGAAGGATATCACTATGGATAAGACAAGAAGCCCTAAGGCAGCCAAGATAGCCCCGGACGGGCTTATGGAATCGCTCCCGGCAAGGGGCCTTTTCTTCGTCCTCGCCATGACCGAATCTATGTCGCGGTCGTAGTAGTGGTTAAAGGCGCTCGAGGCCATGGAGGCGAACATGGTAGCCGTGACGAGAAGAGCCAAATCCTTCCACGAAAGACGCCCCGTGTTGACCGACATATAACCGGCGACCGCCGAAAAGGCTATGAGACTGCAGATGCGCACCTTAAATAAACTCATGTACTTAGCCATCAAAACCACCCCTTCTTTATCCCCTGTAAAATCTCTATCTTTCGTAACTCAGGGCTTTAGCCCTGATATAGATATATTTCCTTCTGTATCATCCCTAAAGGGCTGATACAGTCAAAACCACCCCTCTTGAACGTTATCGATAAGCCTCATCCTCTCCCCTCTTTAAAAGAGAGGTAAGGGCGTTTATCACGAAAAATAATCCGCCGAGTATGGCGACAAGCCCTCCAAAACCCATGATGCCCATGCCTGCGTACTCGCCCAAACTCTTCAAATGCTGCTCCCCGGCGTAGACCTTCCTCTGAACTCCGAAATACCCGGCCACGTAAAGCCCGACCGCGAAAAGCACGACTCCGGCCGAATAAAGATAGGGTTGTATCCTCGCGAGCCTAAGGCTCCAGAGCCTTCGTCCCATAAAAGGAAGCATCTCGTAAAAAAGCCCCATGAAGGCTATTGTAACAGCCCCTATGGCAAGGTGGTAATGGGCCGGTATCTTGGTGTTGACTCCCTTGATATCAAGAGCCACGAGCCCGCCGAGAAGAAATACCCCAACCGAAAGGACAAACGACGAAAAACCGGGCGTCCTCCACGGAAGCCCCTTTTCCCTAAAAAGAAACATCCCCACCCCTATTATGAAAGCCCCGGAGATAGGCCCTATGCCCCACCTCATGAGCTGGGTATAGATGTCGGTATATTCCTGCGAAGACGTGTCGTAGAAAGCGTACACCATAAGAGAAGGCACGACAAATATAAGGTAAGCCAAAAACATCAACTTTGCCGCTTTTTCGCTGAACGGGAGTTTCCCCGCGGTAAAGCGCGAGATGAAAAACCACGCCGTAATCATCGCTATCGTGTTAGCGAACTGAAGTATGTGCCCGCCTCCCCAAAAGAGCCTCTCGAAATCTATGAATGCCTTGCCCGTCGAGTATTGAAGATAAAGCGAAAGAACGAAAGACAGAAGCGCCGTTACTACCGCTATTCCCGCTACCGTTATTCCGACGGTCGTCGCCGGAAGGGTCTTTTTTTCTCTGAACTCCGCGAGTATGGTAATGCCGGAGTTCACGAAGTGAATGAATATGCCGGAAAAGAAAAGAACTAATCCAACGTAAAAAACCGGCTCTATGAGCACCGGAACGTAATTGGCAAGCTCGGCGTATCCCCTGCCCGTCAAGACGCAAAAGGCGATAAGCAGCATGCCTGTCGCCGAAGACGCGAGGGCGGCCCACCCGAGTGGAACGCTCCAGAATCTCCTTCCTGATTCAACGGTCGAGGCATAAGCCAACAAAAACCCCTCAAAGGCCAGAAACCATATTACGACCGCCAAAACCACGTGCCCGACGAGCGCTATATAAAGATACTCCGCGCCCGAAGGAAAGAGGTTCTCGACGTACGGGGTTCTCGCGAGGGCTATGACCAAGGCGAACAGCCCGGCGAAAACCAGAGAGAACGCCGAAATAAGCGCCCATCCGTAAACTATACGGCCCGACCCATTCTTAAGAATGGGTACCCCGCCATTTGCCATTTTCATCGAAAAAATCCCATTATCGTCCTTATTATAATACATCTCTTCTCCTCCGGTATGACTAATGTCATTTTATCGGCTCTTCAAACCCTGATATAATTATGCTATACTAAATAGACTAATCTTACCACGGAGGTTTTATATATGTTAAAGGAAAGAATCGAAGAGGCATTGGACTCCATAAGGCCGGCGCTTCAGGCCGACGGAGGAGACGTCAAGTTAGTTGACATTGACGAAGCGAAAGGCATAGTGCGAGTGGCGCTTCAGGGCGCGTGCTCGGGGTGTCCGAGCGCTCAGATAACCCTTGCCATGGGCATCGAGCGGGCCATAAAGGAAAAGGTTCCCGAAGTAAAAGAAGTCCTTTCCGTATAACGGCCTTAAAAAACTGCCCCGACCATTCCGCCTCAGGCGGAGGCCGGGGCGGTTTTTCGCCTATAACGGATATTGCCATGACCTACCACATACTCGAAACCTGCATAGAGTGCGGACTCTGCCTTCCTGAATGCCCGGAAGGGGCCATAACAGAAGGAACGCCCTATATCATAGACGCGCGTCTTTGCACCGAGTGCAACGCGTGCGCCGAGGTTTGCCCGGTTGAGGCGTGCGTGCCGAAACCGAAAGACGTAGCTTAAACCGAAAATTGCGTTTGCTAAAAAATCCAAGGAGGTTTTACAAAGAATGAGCAATGTAACAGTATGGTTCATAAGATGCGCGCTGGTCTATTTCATCG
>JBBTLC010000117.1:606-1418 GCA_038068875.1 Deltaproteobacteria bacterium | reverse complement strand
TGAGCCGAGGCGGCGCTCTCATAGCAGAATGGATGAGATACAACAAAAAAGAAAACCCTCTTTACGAGGACTTTCCACGCCTCGTGAAGATAGCGAAAAAGTACGACATGACATTGAGCCTCGGCGACGGGTTAAGGCCCGGATGCCTGAACGACGCGACCGACAGGGCGCAGATAGAGGAGCTCTCGACATTGGGCGAACTGGCCTTTGAATCGCTCGAATCAGGCGTTCAGGTGATGATAGAAGGGCCGGGACACGTGCCCATAGACCAGATAGAGGCGAACGTGCTTTTACAAAAACGCCTCTGCCACAACGCGCCGTTTTACGTCTTGGGGCCGCTCGTGACAGACATAGCGCCGGGCTACGACCACATAACCTCTGCAATAGGCGGAGCAATAGCCGCCTCAAAGGGAGCGGATTTTCTCTGTTACGTTACCCCGAGCGAGCACCTGAGACTCCCGACGGTCGAAGACGTGAGACTCGGGGTGATTGCCGCAAAAATAGCGGCGCACGCCGGAGACATAGCCAAAAAAATCCCCGGCGCAATCGAGCGCGACATAAAGATGAGCATAGCGAGAAAGGCCCTTGACTGGGAAACTCAGATAAAGACCTCCATAGACCCGTTTACAGCAAGGGCGTTAAGGGAATCCAGCCCGCCGTCGGATAAAGAGGTATGCACCATGTGCGGAACGCTTTGCGCGATCAAGATAGACGGCAAGGGGGAGTAGGAGGGGAAACGTATAATAATACAATCTGTCATGCTGAACTTGTTTCAGCATCTAATAAAATCGAAATGTTACGAGACCCTGAAA
>JBBTLC010000117.1:0-596 GCA_038068875.1 Deltaproteobacteria bacterium | reverse complement strand
TGTTGGGCTACGCCGACCCGCACTTCGCATGGGTACCCCGAACCCAACCTGCGCGGTCTGTCCCTTTTGTCATTCCCGCAGTCTTTTGAGCGGGAATCCAGAGTCTTCCATGTCCCGCGATGATACCTTGACAACGCCTCTTGTGTGGCATACAATACCACATATATGAAGGGGAAGAAGATATTCCATCAAAAAAAGATTTATCCGGACGGCGGCATCATAGAAATGAAAATATGGCAAGTGCCGCCTGACGGCGACAGGCCTCACGGGCTTAAATATTCCCTTGCGTATATTGAAAAAGGCAAACGGCTTATAGGTTACGATAACGCCGAAAGAAAAGGCGACCACAGGCATTACGGACAAAAGACAATAGGCTATGAGTGGAACGACATTGACAAACTGATGGACGATTTTCTAAAGGACGTCTCTACTTGGAGGAAGAAATATGAAGATTAAGCATATACTGCTACAAGTAAGAACCCTTGACGAAATGGCGGCCGAGTTTAAGCGCGTATTGAAAACCGCCGGCAAGGGAAGACCTGCCCCCGCGGCCGCTGAAACCATTTGCTTTGATAGCGTGGAGGATATGCAGAAGT
>JBBTLC010000116.1:0-4933 GCA_038068875.1 Deltaproteobacteria bacterium | reverse complement strand
TGAGAGATGGAAAACTCAAATCGGCATAAGACAGCCTGCTTTTTTTAAGAGTACAAAGCAATATGTTGGAGGATTGGATATAACACTTAATTATCCGAATCCTGAAATACAGAAGACCGGAGTTGCTACTGAAACCGGCCAGTTGCAAGACATTGTAAAATTGTCTATAGGTATTTCCGGAGTTTTTACTGTCGAAGAAGGCAGGTTTGAAAAAGCAATAGAGGAAAGTTTAGTCAAGATTCAAATTCCAGCGCTTTTATTCCCGTATCTTCGTTCCGCTATAACTTCTATTCTCGCGCATGCCGGATTAGGTTCAGTGCTTTTTCCTTTAATAAATATTCAGGAATTAGCAAAAAATGCAAATTTAATGATAACAGAAATGGAATAAGTTTTTTACTGTTTTTAATCCCGCGCTCGTGACATTTGCATTCCTATCTGGTAACGTAAAATTGTCTATGTAAAACCTAATGACAGTCGCTTCCTACGGTAGCGGCGATTATATTACATGATAACCGCTTATGTTATCCCATTCCTTATCCGCATGGCCGGCATCCTCCGTCAGCCGCATTACACACAGTTGCTACCGCGCTTGTCCGAATGGGGCGTAGTATATCTGCCTTGACATGCCCTTTTGGTTATTCTAATATTCCGTATGAGGATAATCCAATGAACGACAGGCTGAGGCTCTTTTTTCGCAGAAGAAACAAGTTAATCAATCCGCGCTACCAGGTTAAGGTGGCCCTCGCGGCGGCGGTGTCTCTTTTTGCGTATTCAATTATTTTTGGCGCCTTAATCTTCTATCCGCTTTCCGTGCAACTTTCCTCAGGCGACGGGAATGGCATGATAGCCGCCGAGATACTGGCGTTGCATAAACGGCTATGGCCCGCCGTGTTTCTGGTGGCGCTTCTTGTCTTCGTCCAGGTGATATTGGCCTCGCATAGGGTGGCCGGACCTATTTACAGGCTTGAAAAGGCGCTGATGGAACTCGCGCGCGGAAATTACAAAGAGCGCATGAGACTCAGGAAGGGCGATCAGTTCAGGGAGGTTGAACCTATCGTAAACAGCCTTGCCGAATCCCTTGAGAAGGCGGAAAGGAGCGGCGCCTTTGCCCGCGCCGAGGCAGTGGAGAGGTTAAAGGAAATACGCGGGCTTGCCGGTTCTTCGGGCGCCAAGGAATCCGGGGATATAAAGAAAAAGGCCGATGAGGCGCTAAGGATACTCGGTATAGATGGATAATAAGTATTTAATTTTCGGAGACAGTAGGGGCACGATGCATCGTGCCCCTACAAAAGACCGTCCGCAGGAATGCGAGACCTCGCCTGTGGCGGGTTGGAATGACAGAAAAGGGGAGGCAGGCTGTAAGGATGGTTTCACTCTCGTCGAGCTTCTCATAGTCATAGCGATAACAGCAATACTCGTTGCCATAGCCGTACCGTCGTATTATAAGTTCATAGGCAAGGCAAAACAGGCCTCGGCAGTGTCTTATATAAATAACGTTGTCAAGGCAGAGCAGATATTTTTGGACATTAACAATACATATACCGATGACTTTTCCGAACTTGAGACAACCCAAATTATACCGTCCGGTACGGGGAACCCGCGAGCCTACGGCGACTATACCTTTACCCTTACCATAGGGGTTGACGGCGCAGGAGCGCCTATCTGGAGTGTTATTGCCGTACCGACCGACGGGGATACTTCCCTGAGATGGTATTATTCCGACGTTACAGGCGCCATACGCTACGAGGTGGGCGCTACGCCGTCTGTTTCGAGCCAGCCTATTTAGTTAAAGGAGTTACACATCCTTGAAGCGCATAAATAAAAAAACCAGGAGGTCTCACATGAAAAGACCGGCATTTATGATTATCTTTGCGGTAGTTGCGGCGCTTTTCGCTACCGAGGCGCAAGCCGTAGTGGAGCTTGACGCGAGGTATTGGTTCACGAATCTTTCGTCGGACGTGAAGGTTACGGAGTCTGGTCTCGCGGGAACCAAGATAGACCTTGCCGACGACCTCGGCGTTGACGATTCGAAGGGTTTTCTGGAGGGCAGGGTTACGCTCGGCTTCGGCGACCACCACATACGGTATTCTTATATGCCTATGTCATGGGACGGGGACGAGACTGTTACTCAATCCGTAAACTTCGAGGGCAAGACCTACTCAGCCGGCACTCGCGTCAAGTCCAACTTCGATATCGCGTACCACCGTCTCGGTTATGAGTATGACATAGTGAACACCCTCGGCAACAAGTTCGGCGTTATAGCCGAAGTCAAATACTTCGACATAGACGCGAGCCTCAAGTCTTCGGTAAACAGTGAAAGCAAGTCCTTGGCCGTGCCTCTTCCTGCCTTCGGGGTTGCGGTTCAGGTCGGACTTCCGGCGTTTTTAAGCGTCGGAGCCGAGATTACGGGGATAACGGCGGGGAACGCCGGAAACCTCGTTGACGCCGAGGCGTCTTTAAATCTGACACCGGCTCCGTTAGTTACTATTTCCGCCGGTTACAGGTATCTCGGTCTTCACGCCGAACAAGGCAACGACGAGGTGAACTTTAAGGTGTCCGGCCCGTTCGCGATGGTTAGCGTGGGGTTCTAATGGGCGCAAAAACGGCATTTACAGCGGGGAATCTTGAAGCCTAAGATACTTATCGTTGACGATACCGATAGGAGCCGCATCCTTCTTTCCGACAGCATGGAGGCCCAAGGTTATGAGACCGAGACGGCCGCGAATGGAGCCGATGCGCTCAAGAAGGTCGAGACGTTCCATCCTGATTTGATACTCCTTGACGTCATGATGCCGGTTATGGACGGTTACGAAACCTGCAGGCGTCTTAAATCCAATGAAGCGACCCGCTATATACCTGTTTTGATGCTTACCGCAAGAGGAGAACTCGAGGATAAGGTCATGGGGCTTGAGGTCGGGGCCGAGGACTACATCGTAAAGCCCTTCAGCATAGTCGAAGTCGGCGCGAGGGTGAAGTCGTTTTTGAGGATGAGGGCGTTGCAGGCCAAACTCGTCGAGACCGAAAAACTCGCCGCGCTGGGAGAGATGGTAAACGGCATAGCCCATGAGATAAGAAATCCCCTTACGTCCATAGGAGGGATTGCGAGGCGTTTGAGAGAGAGCGAGACGCATCCCGAGCATAAACATTATGCCGACGTGATACTCAACGCGGTTAAGCGCATGGAACGGATGATGCAGAGGATAGACGAGTATAAGGGGATACTCTCCTCGCGCTTCGAGCAGGGGGATCTGAATACGGTCGTGGAAGCGGCCGTCGAGGACGTAAGGCAGGTTATAGGAGACAAAAAAATCGGGATAAAGGTCAGACTTTTGAGCGGCGTTCCGTTGTTTAACATGGACAGGACTAATCTCAAGATTGCGATATTCAACGTTTTGCAGAACGCGGTGGAGGCCATAGAAAAGGAAGGGGTCGTAAAGGTTGAAACACTGCCGGCATCCGACAATACCCTTATCCTTATTGTCTCGGATAACGGAGTCGGCATGGAGGCGGACTCCGTGAAGAAGCTTTTTAACCCGTTTTACACGTCCAAGATGACAGGAGCGGGACTCGGGTTGACCATAACGCACCGGATAATACAGGATCACCGCGGAACGATAGACGTGGAAAGCAAACCCGGGCAAGGGACGGTCGTCACCATGAAGTTCTATATCTTGCCTGGTTCTTTTGCCGTTTGACGGTTCCTTCGACAGGCTCAGGACAGGTATCTGTGGACGATAAAGATTCTGGTATTGGTTTCTTCTTCCGTCATTCCCGCGGTCTTTTGAGCGGGAATCCAGGAAAAGTATTTATAAAAAGGACTGGTTCCCCGTTTAAGATTGCGGGGACAAGCTTTTGAGCGGCAATCCAGATATAATAAATGACACGGGAATCCGTTATGCACCGTCAACCGATAACCATCATCAGGTGGCGGATTTTTTTATGACGGTGTCGCGTTTAAAGTTTTCATCGGCGGACGGATAGTCGGCGTTATAGTGAAGCCCGCGGGATTCTTTCCTCGATATGGCCGAGAGTATGATAAGTTCCGAGACGGTCGCTATGTTACGCATCTCCAACAGGTCCGAGGTTATCATGAAGTCCCAGTAGTATTCGTTTATCTCGCCCGCGAGGAGGTCTATCCTTCTTTTCGCGCGTTCAAGCCTTTTGTTCGTCCTCACGATTCCGACGTAGTTCCACATAAACCTTCGTATCTCGTCCCAGTTCTGGCTTATGACGACCGCTTCGTCGCTTCTCACAGCTCCGCCTGTTTGCCACTTCGGTATGGAAGGGAAAAGTCCCGGATGGTCTTTTTTCAGGGTTTCACCGGCGTTAAGCGCGGCCCTTCGCGCGAATACCAGCGCCTCGAGAAGCGAGTTGGATGCGAGGCGGTTGGCGCCGTGAAGCCCGGTGCAGGCCGTTTCTCCTATGGCGTAAAGCCCCCGGAGGCTCGACCTTCCGTCAATGTCGGTCTTTATCCCGCCGCAGACATAGTGCGCGGCCGGCACCACGGGGATAGGCTCTTTGGTGATGTCAAAGCCTAACTCAAGGCATTTTTTGTGGATGTTCGGAAAGCGCTCTTTTATGAATTCGGCCGGTTTATGGCTTATGTCGAGGAACACGTAGTCCTCCCCGCGCGTTTTGAGTTCGATGTCTATGGCGCGCGCGACTATGTCCCTTGGCGCGAGTTCAGCCAAAGGGTGGTGATCTTTCATGAAAGGGGTCATGTCGCTCCGGCGCAAAACCGCGCCTTCGCCCCTTAACGCTTCCGATATGAGGAAGTTTTTGGCTTTCGGGTGGAAGAGGCAGGTGGGGTGAAACTGAATAAACTCCATGTTCGCGATTTCGGCTCCGGCCCTGTAGGCTCCGGCTATGCCGTCGCCTGTGGCGACGTCCGGATTGCTGGTGTAGCGGTAGACCTTGCCCGCGCCGCCGGTCG
>JBBTLC010000115.1:0-4259 GCA_038068875.1 Deltaproteobacteria bacterium | reverse complement strand
GGCGGCAAAGATATTAGCCATTGATTCGGCAAAAGACATGTTAGAGGCGGCAAGAGAAAACCTCTCGCAAGAAATTCGCCTCTTCGCGGCAGACCTCGAATCCATGCCGTTTAAAAGCAAAAGCCTTTGCCTTGTGGCCTCCAACCTCACGTACCAATGGAGCGCGTCTTTGGAAAAAGCGTTTACGGAATGCATGAGAACGCTTCGCGAAGGCGGGAGGTTTGTATTTTCGACTCTCGGCCCGGCTACGTTCCGCGAACTCAGGGAAAGCGTAAACAAGGCCGCGCTTCTCGCGGGTAAAAACGGATTGCCGCCCTTCATGGAATTTACGGGCTCGGGAAAACTCGCGAACTTGCTTGCTAAGGCGGGCTTCGTTGGCATAAGGATTGAAAACAAGAACGTAGTCCGATACTATAAGGACGCATACGAATTATTGAGAACGCTAAAGAGGATAGGCGCGAAAAACCCGAATGCCGAAGGAGAAAAAAACCTCGGGAGAGGCGCGCTTCTTAAGGCGGCCTTCAACGAATACGAAAAATCCCATTCCGGACCGGCCGGCATAATCGCCACTTACGAGGTATTATTCGTCTCATGCAAGAAACCATGAACTCATACGACGACCAACACTACCTTTTCGTAAGGCCTGTTTCGGAAAACGCCGTTTCCGCCGAATCTTTCGTCGAGAAACTCCCCTCCATACCCGGCCTTGACAAGACCGACTTAAAACAAAACCTGATTGGCAAGGACCTTCGGGTCGTAAAGGCCCATAACGACCGCGACATGCTCGAAGGCATGGCTGAAGCTCTTAAAAAAGCCGGCGTCCCCGCGACCGTCGTGTCGAAAAAAGAACTCCTCTCGCTCGAAAAGCCAAACAGGGCCGTTTCAGCCGAGATGGGAAAAAATAATATCGAATTTCTCGGCCGCGATTCTGCTCCTGTCTTTACGATAAGACAGGGGCAAAAATGCCTCATCGTTATTTCAACCCCTGCCTTCAAAACCATAAGAGACAAAGACATCGCGCGAAAGGCCATTAACCCCGAGGGGGATTTCAGCGAGGCTACGTTAGATTTCATGCTCTCGAACAGCCCTGTCATGCATATCTACTCCGAAGGCAACGGAGCGTGCGTAAGGATAGAAGGAGCGAGGTTCAACTACGCCTCTCTCGGCGAGGACAATAAACAATCCGCAACGCAAAATCTGAAGTTCATATTAAAGGAGATAAAAAGGGTGGCCGGAACCGCGCTTCTCGATACCGGATTCGGCGGACACAACCTGCCGTTCGTGAAAACAGAGGACATATCTTCGGGAGAAGACTTCCTTCGCGAGTTCACGGTTTATTCGGGATTCGTATTCCTCGCTTGCAAAAAAGGGGTTTTTAAAAAATTCGCCGCCTCCGAAGAAATACCTGTATTGAAAGAACTCGGCGGGATATTGCTTACCGGGCCGCTTCTTGCCGGAAAAACGCCTTCGGGCTCGGACAAGCCCTTGCCCGGGACAATCACCTTGCCGCCTCCGCCTAATCCGCCGCGGTTTTCCTCCCGCGGCTTCATCGGATTAAGAGGCGCGAGCTTTTTAAGGTTGCTCGCGCGCTACGGAAATCTCGTAAAGTTTTTAGGCCCCCCGTTCATAATCCACCCGCTCGCCGCGATAATCGCGGCCTCGGTTGTTTTCAGGCAAATCACCGAAGAGATTAATCCTCTACTCGCGGCCGCCGGACTCATCCTCTTCGTCCACTCCCTTACGCTTCTTCGCAGGAAAAGGATAATCGAGAACTGCCCTACAAGCAAGATAGGCACAATGCCCATGGGAGAGGTGGAAATCCGCGGAGCGGCGCGGCAGAAGTATTTTCTGAAATCTCCGTTCAGCCGTATTGACTGCGTCCGGTATTCGTACGCCGTGTATGGAATACGCAAGACCTCCGACGGAGAGCGCGACGTCCTCAAGGGGTTGGGCGACAGCGGGGACGTCCCGTTCCTTATCGAAGACGAGACCGGAAGGACGCTCGTCAACCCTTCGGGCGCCATACTGACGGCGGGCGAGAAAAACTCTTTCACGTTCCGCGCGGAAGAATTTAATATGCCGTATCTCGGCGTCTTAACGGTGGACAACACGAAGGTAATCGAGACGGTCATACCAATCGGCAGACCGCTCTACGTCATGGGCTTCGCCAAACGCCTTACCCTGAGCGCGGATGAGAAAAAAAAGGGGTTCCTCTCAAGGCTCATGGCGCTTAAAAGCAACCCCTCGGCCCTCAAAAAATACGACGCCAACGGGGACGGCAGGATAAGCGCGGAAGAATGGGACGACGCGAGACGCTCCGTAGAGGAAGAGCAGACAACGGAGGCGACGGAGGCCGTGCCAAAGGACGACATCGCGGTCGGAGAGCATCCGTCAGGAGGGCTTTTTTATATATCCGATTCGAGCGAAGAGGTCATGCTCTCCTCGATGAGATGGCGGATACCGGTATTTTTGACGCTCGGCATCGCGCTTACCGCGTGGGGAACGGCCCGAGCGGCGGAAGTCGTGGAAAAAAGCCGGCTTTTGTGGTATCTAATAAATAACTTATTCTAAACCGGCTGAGGAGGCGGAGATATGGCATACGGAATGTTGGCTGTGTTTGTGGTGATAGCGTTAGCCTCAACGGCTCTTGTAATCTACTTCGTCATAATCTATAACGGGCTCGTAACGATAAAAAATAACGTCGAAAAGGCGTGGAGCAACATTGACGTTCTCTTGAAACAACGCTATGACGAACTGCCGAAGCTCGTCGCGGTGTGCGAACGCTACATGAGACACGAGGCCGAAACACTCGAAAAAGTGATAAAGGCGAGGAACATAATGGCCGGGGCGAACACCATGCCCGAGAGAGGCAAGGCCGAGGGCATGCTTACCGAGGCATTGAAGTCCCTTTTCGCGGTCTCGGAAAACTACCCGGAACTAAAGGCCGATAAGAGATTCGGCCAACTCCAATCGAGGGTCACGGAGCTCGAAAACGAGATATCCGACAGGCGCGAGCTCTTTAACGAATCCGTGAACATCCATAACATCCGCATAGAGAAGATACCGGACACGGCGGTGGCGAATCTCCTCGGGTACAAGAAAAAAGACCTCTGGCAGATAAACCCGGAGGAGAGAAAAGACGCCGGAATAAAGTTCAGCCACTGAGACGGCGTTAAACGATGCGAAAAAAACCTTCCACCGAAACCCTCCGGCGGCTCGACAAACTCCGCGTCTGGCATCCCTTTACGAGGATGCTTGAGTGGGAAAACTCGGACCCTCTTATAATAGAACGCGGCCAAGGGAGTTTCCTCATCGATACCGAAGGACGGCGCTACATTGACGGGGTATCGTCCTTATGGGTAAACGTCCACGGCCATAATAATAAAAAACTTAATGACGCGATAAAAGGGCAAGTCGACAAAATCAGCCACTCTACGCTCCTCGGACTCGCTAACGTCCCCTCGATCGAACTCGCGGATAAACTCGTCAGCATAGCCCCAAAGGGACTAACGAGGGTTTTTTACTCTGATAACGGCTCTACGGCAATAGAGATAGCCATGAAGATGGCCTTTCATTATTCGGAAACTCACGGAAAGAAAAACGCCAAGTTTTTGGCCTTTACCGGCGCGTACCACGGAGACACCTTCGGAACAATGAGCGTCGGAGAGATAGACCTCTTCGTCAAGCGCTACAAACCGCTTCTTTTCGACTGCCTGAGGGCTCCTTATCCTTATTGCTACCGCTGTCCGGTCAAAAAAGAATACCCCGGCTGCAAGATGTCCTGCCTCGCGGAATTCGAAAAAATCTTAAAAAAACACGGTGACGAGATCTCGGCCTGCGTCATCGAACCCCTTGTCGAGGGAGCGGCCGGAATGATTGCCTCTCCAAAGGGGTTCTTAAAAGAAGTAAGGCGTCTCACCAAAAAATACGGAGTTTTATTGATAGCGGACGAAGTGGCGACCGGGTTCGGAAGAACCGGCGCCATGTTCGCCTGCGAGCGCGAGGGCGTGTCTCCTGATTTTTTATGCCTCGCCAAAGGCATAACAGGCGGATACCTGCCCCTTGCCGCGACCCTTACGACGGGAAAAATCTATAAAGCGTTCCTCGGCACTAAGAAAAACCCGGACGCCTTCTTTCACGGCCACACCTACACGGGAAACCCACTTGGCTCTGCCGCGGCAATAGCCAATATGGAAATATTCGAAAAAGAACGCGTCATAAAAAATATTCAACCGAAGATAAAACTCTTAAAAGAGCTT
>JBBTLC010000114.1:0-15869 GCA_038068875.1 Deltaproteobacteria bacterium | reverse complement strand
GGTTCGCCCGTCTTTTAAACTTAACTTTCCGGTAATAAAGCCGTAACAATGCGCCGTTAGTATATTCATAAAACAAATTCACGAAAAGGAGAATAACAATGTTAAAAAGATTTTTAGGTTTCATGATTGCGGCAATAGTCGTAGCCTGCGCAGTTCCGGCTCACGCGTTCATGCTCGGCGAGGAAAGCAAGGGAGCGAAAATCAAGGTAACGGACGAAAGCGACCTTACGATAAGAATAAGGCTTCAACCGAGGATCGACTCGGGGGACATAATAACGAGTAAGGACGGCACGTCCTATGTAAAGGACAGCGACATGTACATGAGGAGGGTTCGCCTTGAGATGAGCGGGCAGGCCGTGAAAAATCTTAAGTATAACCTTACGCTTGACGCGGACAAGTGGGACAAGGTGGATAGCAAAGGCGCGACGGCCAAGGTGGCGCTCCTTTATGCTAATATTAATTACACCTTCATGCCTGAGTTTTCGCTTGAGTTCGGAAAGAACAAGCTCCCGTACTCGAGGGTTTCCCTCACCTCCTCTTCAGCGCAGCTCTTGATAGAAAGGCCTGTTTCGACCGAGGCCGCGAAGAAACTCTTTGGAGGAGCGAGCGACTCCTATTATCAGACTGCGCTTAAGGCCGAGGGCAAGGTTGCCGAAGGTATTTTCGGCTACGCCCTTGCTCTTGCGGACGGCTGGTCTAACGGCGAGACGCTGTATACCGGAAAAACAGTGTTCAAGACCGGACAACTAATCGTCGGAAGAATAGAACTCTCCCCACCCGGCTGGGTTGAGGCAAAAAAGAGCGACGCCCATCTTGGCAAGGGTAAGCACCTGACGCTCGGAGTAAGCGCGGCGCAGCAGAATGACATTGAGTATAAAAGCGGCCTCGTCTACTATGACGAGGACAGGAAACTTACCGGCATAGACGTCTCGGCGCATTACGAGGGCTTTACCGCGCAGTTCGAGAGAATCGGCTGGACCATAGATTCGAGCGAGCCGGCGGTCGGAAAGAAGGAGCCTAAGGGATGGTATGCTCAGGCCGGTTATTTTATCGCAGGGCCTGACATCGAGCCTGTGGCTCGGTATGAGGACTATGACCAGAATTCAAAGGTCGCGAATAGCAAAGAGAAGACCACCACAGTCGGGCTTAACTGGTATCCCAAGGGGCACTCGTTAAAGTTAGGCATAAACAGGGTGCATACGACATACGAAAGCGCCGTCGATCTCGCGAACGACTCTTCGAAGGATGTTTATCAGGTGCAGGGACAGTTTTACTTCTAAAGGAAGTTTTTTCGCAGGCTCTTCAAAGCAGGCCGTTCGCCTCGAACTATCAAAGGACGAGCGGCCTTTTTTTGTTTTACGAGTCAAATTCCCGTTGTCCTGCGGACGGCACAATGAATTAACAAGCCCCGGTGGTTAGCATACCACGAGGCAAGTTGAAACATTGAGGGTCAAGGGCTTAGCCCTTGCCAACGAAATCGCCTTTATGATAAATAAGTGATACAATAATTTATTAAGGACGACATGGCCGGCAAGAAAAAAATACTTTTCGTTTGCGTGGGGAATTCCTGCAGGAGCCAGATGGCGGAAGGCTTCGCAAAGGCATACGGACGCGACACAGTCGAGGTAAAGAGCGCGGGCACCTGCGCCTCGGGCATAGTGCACAGAGGCGCCATAGAGGCCATGGCCGAGAAGGGCATAGACATAAGCGCTCAAACCTCGATTCAACTTACTGACGATATGATAGAGTGGGCGGAAATAGTCGTAACCACGGGGTGTTGTTCCGCGGATGAACTTTATTTAAATGTAGGGCAGGGCTTTAGCCCTGCTGTAAAAGACGCAGACCTAAAGGTCTGCCCTACGGGTCATAAGGCTGAAAAATACGACTGGCCCATAGGAGATCCGCTCGGCAGGCCGTGGGAAGTCATGCAAAGCGTTCGTGACGACATAGAAGAGCGCGTAAAGAATCTTTTGGAGGACATAAAGAGTGGGCGGACATAAACCAATAGTCCTTATCGTGGATGACGAGGCAGACATACTTACGCTTCTTTCCTATAACCTCGAAAAATCCGGCTTTCGCGTTCACGAGGCAAAGGACGGCCCCGAGGCCATAAAGCTCGCCATAGGCAAAACTCCCGATTTGATACTCCTGGACGTCATGCTTCCGGACATGGACGGCATGGAGGTCCTTAAAAGATTAAAGCAGGACGACAGAACCTCTCACGTCCCTGTCATAATGCTCACGGCCAAGGGCGAAGAGGTTGACAAGATAGTCGGCTTCGAACTCGGCGCCGAAGATTACGTCACCAAACCCTTTAGCCCGAGGGAATTAATCTTGAGGGTTAAGGCGGTACTCAAGAGGAAATCCCGGCCAATAACCGCGTCACACCAAATGGCCTACAAAACCCTCGCCATTGATCAGGAAAGGCACAGGGTTACGGTGAATAAAACCCCTGTCGAACTTACCCATACGGAATTCAAACTCCTCAAAACCCTTTTCGAGGGCAAGGGCAGGGTGCTTTCAAGAGACTCCCTCATAGACAGGGTGCGCGGAGAAGATTGCTACGTTACGCCGCGCACCATTGACACCCACGTAAGGCGCCTTCGCGCCAAGTTGAAGACGGCCGGGGAATATATCGAGACCGTAAGGGGCGTCGGATACAAGTTCACGGAGGACTAAGTGGGCGACGGCGCGATACTGAAGGCCATAGAGAGGGAGATGCAAACCGGAGTGCTCGTCCTCGGAAGGGACGGCACGGTGCTTTACAGTAATCCCTTTTTTTCGGCGTATTTTTCTTCTTCAGGCGCGGAAGTCCTTAAAGGAAAGAAGATAGACGAGGTATTAGGCGGGAGCGGACTCCTTAAGGCCGTTTACGGATTTCTGAAAAAAGGCTCCGGCGACAGGGCTCCCCGGCGCGAGGCCGAGATAAACGAAAACGACAGGTTTTTCAAGATGCGCGCGGTGCCGCTTGAAGGAAAAGAAAACCCCGGAGTGATGATATTTCTTCAGGACATAACCGACGAGAAAAGGGTCGAGGCCGTAAAAAAAGACTTCGTCGCGAACGTGTCGCACGAACTTCGGACGCCGCTCGCGAGCATAAAGGGCTATGCCGAAACGCTCCTTAGCGGCGGTATGGACGACAAAAAGGCGCTCCGCGAATTCTTGAAGATAATAGACAAGCACGCGACGAGGATGAGTCTTTTGATAGACGACCTCTTGACCCTCTCGCGGCTCGAATCCCACCAGACGGCGCTTCTTCTGGAGCGCGTGGACATTATCGAACTCGTCCGCTCCGCCACCGAGGGTCTTAAAAAACAGGCCAAGGACAAGGGCATAACCCTTGAGATGGACCTCCGGAAGGGGCTTCCTGATGCCGTGGGCGACAGGAAAAGCCTTGAGCAGGTCATGGTGAACCTTTTGGATAACGCCATAAAATATACCCAGCAAGGCGGAAGGGTCGGCGTTTCCGCCTCCGCGAGAAGCGGCGAGATAAAAGTTGACGTGAGAGACACGGGCATAGGCATACCAAAGGCCGACATACCGAGGATATTCGAAAGGTTCTACAGGGTCGATAAGGCAAGGAGCAGGGAGGTCGGCGGCACCGGCCTCGGCCTTGCCATAGTGAAGCATATAATACAGGGCTTAAACGGCAATGTCCGGGTGCAAAGCGAGCAGGGTAAGGGCTCTACCTTCAGTTTTACCTTGAAGGCCGCCCGGCGGAAGTAGCGAATATAAAGGGCAAGGGTTTTGAAATGTCCATGATTGAAGTTGAAAATCTAAGAAAGAGTTACAACGGGTTTGAGGCTGTTTCCGGTGTTTCTCTTTCGGTCGGCGAAGGGGAGACGTTCGGCTTCATAGGGCCGAACGGAGCGGGAAAGACCACCACGATAAACATACTCTGCTCGCTTCTTTCCCCGACCTCCGGAAGGGCGAGCGTGAACGGGCATGATTGCGTGAAGGACCCTTACGGAGTGAGGTCTTCCATAGGGCTCGTGTTTCAGGAAGTTACCCTCGATAACGAGCTTACGGCGCACGAGAACTTGAAGTTCCACTGCTATCTTTACGGCATGGAAAGGCGCCTTACGGAAAAGCGAATTGAAGAGATACTTGAAGTGGTAGGCCTTTCCGGGCGGCGCAACGACTTTGTGAAGAATTTTTCGGGCGGCATGAAAAGAAGGCTTGAGATAGCGAGGGGATTGCTTCACAGGCCGAAGGTGCTCTTTCTGGACGAGCCTACCCTCGGACTCGACCCGCAGACGAGAAGAAGCGTTTGGAATTTCATAGCCGAGTTGAAAAAGAGGGAAGGCAACACGATCTTTATGACTACCCATTATCTCGACGAGGCCGAGGTCTGCGACAGGATAGCCATAATAGACAACGGAGTCATCATCGCGTGCGACAGCCCCGCCGGACTGAAGAGCGCTCTTAAGGGCGATACCATATACCTTAATACCGAGGACGACGCCGCGGCTGAGATTGAACTCAGGGAGAGGTTTTCAGTCGAGCCGAAGCATATTTCGTCCGGAGGAATCGCCTTCATGGTCGAAGGCGCGGAGAGTTTCATACCGCGGCTTTTAAGCGGGCTTAAGACGGGAGTCAAATCCGTAAACCTTAAAAAGCCTTCTCTGGACGACGTGTTTTTGCACCTTACCGGCCGGGACGTGCGCGATGCCGGAGGAATGGAAGCCGGCGCACGGGAAGGAAGAAAACCCAAAAATAGACATTGATTTTTTGGAAAACCGGCAAATCGCCGGTTTGTAAAATAGCGAGGTTTTTAATCGCTATTTTACGGGAAAGGCATTGATGGCGTACAGGGCCGTATATGTCATAGTGAACCGCGAGTTCAAGAGGTTTTTCAGGCAAAGGGGGCGGCTTGTTACGACCATTGCGAGGCCGCTTCTTTGGCTTTTCATAGTCGGCGCCGGCATGACAAAACTCACGGGACAAGGCTCCGGGCCGACCTACATGCAGTTCTTGTTCCCCGGCGTAGTAGGCATGACCATACTCTTCAGTTCCATGTTCTCGACCATATCGGTCGTGTGGGACAGGGAGTTCGGATTTTTAAGGGAGATGCTCGTAAGTCCGGTTTCGAGGCTCACTATAGTAGCGGGCAAGCTCGTAAGCGGCACCGCGCTTTCGTCATTTCAAGGAGGCGCGCTCCTTGTCGTCGCGCCTTTTATAGGGTTGGATATAGGGTTAAAGCAGGCGGTCATCATGGTTTTTCTCATAGTCGCGGTTTCCCTCGCCCTTACCGCCTTCGGCCTTTTCATAGCGGCGCGCTTGACCTCGCTTGAGGGCTTTAACGTCATAATGAACTTCATAGTGCTTCCCATGTTTTTTTTGAGCGGCGCGCTTTATCCGGTAGAATCGCTGCCTTCCGTGCTCCGTTACGCGAGTTTCATAAACCCCTTGAGTTACGGAGTGGACGCGTTTAAGCACGTGCTTCTTACCTCTCCGGGAAGGCTCGGCCCTGAATTGCCTCTCTCTCTCGACGTGGCGGCGATAGCGGCCTTTGCCGTAGTAATGACCGCGCTTTCAGCCCGGTCTTTCGAGAGGAGGTAGCGTGGGAACTCTTTTCGTAGTGGCAACCCCGATAGGCAACATGGAAGACATAACCCTTCGCGCGATAAGGGTCTTGAAAGAGGTAAAGCTAATCGCCGCCGAGGACACGCGGAGAACCAAAAAAATCCTTAACCACTACGGCATAGATACGTCCATGGTGAGCTATCACGAACATAATGAAAAGGAGGTGGCCGCGAGACTCGTCGAAAAGTTGAAAGGGGGGAGCGACGTGGCGCTCGTCTCCGACGCGGGCACGCCCGGCATATCCGACCCGGGGTACCGTTTGGTAAAGCTGGCAATCGAAAATTCCGTTCCCGTCGTGCCCGTGCCCGGGGCGTCGGCCTTCACCGCGGTCTTGAGCGTTTCAGGGCTTCCGACGGACGAGTTTACGTTCAAGGGTTTTATTCCGGCTCAATCCGGGAAGAGGAAGAGATTCCTTTCGGACATGAAGGCCAGGGGAGGGACGTTCGTCATGTATGAAGCCCCTTCGAGGATAAAAAAAACCCTCTCCGAGATGAGAGAGATTTTAGGCGAAGCGCGGATAGTAGTAGCGAGGGAGGTCACCAAACTCTATGAGGAGATATTAAGGGGCGCGATACCGGATATGGAGCGGGCCTTTAGCGAGAAGGAACCGCTCGGGGAAATAACGCTCGTCGTAAGGAGCGAGAAGGAGGGAATGCCGGCAGGCGAAGTTTTGGGGGAGGTCAAGAGGCTCCTCGACGCAGGGGTGCCGTGGAAGGACGCGGTAAAGGCCGCGGCCTTGGAATCGGGCTTGCCGAAAAGTCATGTCTATAAGGAAGCGCTCAAACTCAAGAGGACTGGATTCCCGCTCAAAACACCGCGGGAATGACAAAAGTAATTCCGGCAGAAAACGAAAGGGGGGCGTAATGATACGCATAATCCTCGGCATTATCCTCGGGGCCGTTTTTTTCGTCGCGTTTCTTTTGTTCGGCGGCGGTGAATACGTAAGGAGGTTCGGCGCGAAGACCGAGGAGGTCGGGCAGAAGATCGAGACCTACGAGAAAGACGTCTTGAAGGGCGCCGAAAAGGCAAAGGATACCCTGGGAGACACCAAGGAAAAAGCATCGAGGGCGTTCGAGAAGACAAGGGAAAAGGCCGGAGAGTACGTGAAGTAGGGGCACGACGCATCGTGCCCCCTACGGCGGTTATTTCCTTTTTACCGCGAACGGAAACGTAACCACGATTGTGTCGACGCCGACGTAGAGTTCCTGCATGGTAAACGACGCGTTGTTGCCTTTTGAATTAGGGTCGAGCGGCCGGAAGATAAGGAGTTTTGATGTTTTGTCTCCGGCTTTTACGACGGTGTGCATGTCGTAGAATCGGTCTTTTATCGCGCGAAGTTCCGCGTCAGGGGTTACCGCGGCGTCTGGATTTGAAAGCATCTGGTAGAGGTCCGGGTAGTCGAGAGGCTTTTTATAGTCCATCACGCCCGAGAGAAGGTGGCTCATCGCCGGGTTGAAGGTCACTTTTTTCGCGGATTTGTTCTCTATGTCCATCTTTAAGAGAATATAGCCGTTCGACAGGAATTTTTCGAAAAGCGCGTTCCCCGCGACGTCGGCCCCGGTCGCCGGTTTTACGGTAATTTTTAAAGAGTCTTTTTCATAGACCGCTTCCGCAGGCGAATTTTCAAGCCGAAGGCGCGTTGGTTCTGACGTTTTCACGGCCGAGCACGCGGTCATGAATATCAGTAATATCACCATAAAAAAGAACCTTATTTTTTTCATCTCATTCCTATCTTCGTATAATAACGTTGAATCCGTCGAATTCTCCCATGAACTCGTCCCACACGACGTCCACTCTTTCGACCCTTGCGCCGTTAGGGCCTTTGCGGCACCAATCGATTGTTCTTTTTACGGCGTCTTCTTCTCCCTCGAATATCGCCTCGACCGCTCCGTCCGGGTTATTTCTGACCCAGCCGCTTATGCCGTTAGAGGATGCCACCTCGTGCGCGTTGGCCCTGAAAAAAACCCCTTGCACGAGCCCTTGGATAACGACATGAGCCCTCACCGGTTTCATGGTTTTAAAAGTAACATAAAACTTTCTCGCGGTAAAGGCCTTGATAGAGAATGCGATGGGTTGTAAGATGCTGGTATGACTGAAGTCGTTATAATAGGCGGCGGGTTGGCAGGGTGCGAGGCCGCGTGGCAGGCGGCTCGCTTAGGCGCCGCCGTTACGCTCTACGAGATGAAGCCCGCGAGGTATTCGGCGGCGCATTCATCGCCGGGGCTTTGCGAACTCGTCTGCAGTAATTCCCTTAAATCCGAATCAGTCGAGAACGCCCACGGCCTTTTAAAAGAGGAGATGCGGCTCTTTTCTTCGCTTGTCATGGAGGCCGGTGATTTTTCGCGCGTGCCCGCCGGCAAGGCCCTTGCCGTGGATAGAATTATCTTTTCTTCATTCGTAACGGAAAGACTCGCGGAGGCCGGGGTAAAGATAATAAGGGAAGAGGTTATCGATATTCCCGAGGCAAGGCCCCTTGTCATAGCGACCGGGCCGCTTACGTCCGATGCCTTTTCGGAAAAACTCGCGCTTATTCTCGGAGCGGAAAATCTTTGGTTTTACGACGCAATGGCGCCGGTCGTGTATAAGGATTCGATAGATTTCTCAATCGCCTTCATGGCCGCGCGTTACAATAAGGGCGGGGCCGACTACATAAACTGCCCGATGAATAAAGTCGAGTACGATTCGTTCGTAAAGGAGCTCGTCTCGGCGGAAAAGTCCCCCTTCAGGGAGTTTGAAAAGCCGCGGTTTTTCGAAGGCTGCATGCCCATAGAGACCATGGCGGAGAGGGGACAGAAGACCCTTTCTTTCGGGCCTTTGAGGCCGGTCGGCATAATAGACCCCCGCACCGGAAAGCGGCCCCACGCGGTAGTTCAACTCAGGCGCGAAAATAAGGAAGACACCATTTATAATATCGTCGGTTTTCAAACGCGGCTTTTGCACAAGGAGCAGAAAAGGGTTTTTTCCTGGATACCGGGGCTTAAGGATGCGCGGTTCGCGAGGTATGGCGGCATACACAGGAACAGCTACATAAATTCCCCGAAACTTCTTTTGAAGACCCTGCAGTTAAAGAACGACCACGGGGTTTTATTCGCCGGCCAGATTACCGGCGTCGAGGGGTACTGCGAGTCGGCCGCGTCAGGCATAATAGCCGGCATAAACGCGGTAAGGTTAGCGAAAGGACTGGAGGCGGTTTTCCCTCCTCCCTCGACCATGACAGGGGCGCTTCTTGATTATGTCTCTGCGCCTTCGACGGGCGATTTTCAGCCCATGAACGCGAACTTCGGCATACTTCGTTCCGTTCTGCGCGACAGGGAGGCCAAGGCCGGCGCGGCTCTTTCGGAGATGGAGGATTGGATTAACGTCAACGTGAAACAAAAGTAGGGGCACGATGCATCGTGCCCCTACAGCTTGAACAAAAATCTTGCAACTTTAAGGCGGATTTGATAGTTTTAATGCTATGGAAACGAGAAAGCAACTCCTTGTAAGGGCGCTGCAGGATTCCGATGAAAACATAAGGACTCTTGCCGCGGAGTCCCTTGAGAGGCTCGAGATAAGAGGCAGGCTGGCATTTCTCGAGAAGGTGTTCGAAACAGGCGACAAGATGGCGAAGCTCCGCGCCGTATACGCCCTTTCCAACTTAAGGGGGGCGCAGGTCGTAAGTATTTTGTTAAAGGCCTCGAAGGACGAGATAGAGGACGTGCGCGCCGCGGCAATAAGGGTGATAGGGAGCATAGCGGACAAGGAAGTCTTGCCTGAGCTTATAGACAGGTTGAGCGATCCGAGTTCGATTGTCGAGAGGGTCGTGATAGACGCGATATCCGCGTACCGCGAGCCGCAGACCATTGTTCCCTTGATGCAGCTTTTGAAAACCAGCAAAGACCCGGGCGTAATAGAAAGGGTCCTCGACGCCATAGGCAGGACCGGCGACAAGAGGGCCGAGGAGGCGATGTCTTACTTCGCCGTAAAAGGCAACTTCAACATGAGATGCATTTCTTTAAGGTCCCTCGGTTACATGGAAGTTTAGGCGGGCTTTCTTCCCACCGGCCTTCTTTTCCGGTTTCCGCTTCGTTCATGCTTACACCTGCCGTAGGGGTTCAAAATTTTGAACCCCTACGGTAATTCATCTTATGGCGGTTTTTCAATAGTCTGCTAAAATCAAATCAAAGCTGCTTCAAGGGAGAAATAGGCCGTGTTGAAGATGAAATGCCTCGTATGCAAAGAATGGATACACTCGCCCCTCCTGCTCGGGAAAAAGGAAGTCTTTTGCCCTCATTGCGGAAAACCCGTCCCGGTTCACGACATTTACATATCCGCGGGGCCTTACTCCATATTCAGAGACGTGTTGCAGGAGAATCTGCTCAGATACAGGCGCCTTCTCATGGAAGCTGAAAAGGAGATAGAGAAGCTAAGCGCGAGAACGAAGACCTCGATGCCGGACGATATATCGAGGAAAAGCATGAGAAAATTCATAAACCATTTGAAGGAACTCCTTGACGGATGCAGAGACCACTTAAGGGCGCCGACCGGCAACGCGGTAGTTGAATGCACGTTCGGAGGCGTATGCTATGAAGGCACCCTCGTCAACATAAGCATCTCCGGGGTGTGCGTGGACTTCGGAAAAAGCGTGGAATTGCCGAAAAAGGGCGTTAACGGCACTTTGCGTTTCATTGACGGTAAACACAGGGATTATCTTGTTCTTCGCGGGCCTGTTGCGTGGAGCAACGCGGTTGGCCATGTGGGGGTAAGGTTTCCCGAAATTGACGAAAAGTCCCGCGAACTCCTTGAGGAATATATAGAAAGCCATATGCACGCGCTCAACATGCCGAAGAAGACGGCTCCGTAGATTGGGTTCGGAAGCGGTAGTTTGCAGGGCGGGTTGATCCCGCCTTTCTGATAAGTCTCACTTCTTGCTGTCTATCTGCGCCGCTTCTTTCGCGAAAAAATTTCCCATGTCCATGTTTCTCGAAAGCGGGTCAACCGCGCATATTATCCTTGGGCCGTCCTCGCCTTTTGCCTCCAAGTCAATTTCGTAAGGCGTCTCGACTTCCTTGCCGTCGCTGTCGTAAACGACCTTGACCACGGGACGAGCCGAGCCTTCCGGTCGCACCTGCGTGACTATGGCCACCTCATTGGTCGAGAGTCTTACCATCGTGCCGATCGGGTAAACCCCTATCATGTTCTCGAACGACGAAACAGTCTTCGGGTCGAAGTGTTTGCCGGAGAGCCCCTTTAGTATCTTTATCGCCTCCGACGGCTGACAGGGTTTTTGGTAGACGCGAAGCGTCGTTAAGGCGTCGTACGCGTCTGCTACGCTCACCATGAGGCTCAGGGGATGAAGCGTCGGGCTCTCTACCTTGGGGTATCCGCTTCTGTCGAATCTTACGTGGTGCTCGATTATCACGCGGCATATCAATTCGTCCATGCCCTGCATCTTGTGGGTTATCTTGGAGCCCATTACGGGGTGTTCTTTCACCTTTTCCCATTCCTCGGAACTGAGTCCGCCCGGTTTTCTTATGATGTCCTCCGATACGCCGGTTTTTCCGATGTCGTGGAGGAGGGACGCGACGCCGAGCCTCCGGAGGTCTTCTTTGTCGGACTTCATGAATCTTCCGAGCGCCAAAGAGAGGATGCTCACGTTCACCGAGTGGTTATAGAGGTAGTTGTCGTAGTTTTTTATCATGGTGAGTCCTATGACGGCGTTCGTGTCGGAGAAGACGAGTTCGGTCATTTCGTCTATGACGCTTTTTACGGCCTTCGACTCGGGGATCCTGCCGACGCGTATCTCGTTCATGACGGTCTTTACGACGTCCACGGCGTTGTTATAGACTTCCATGAGTTTCGGTTTGCCGACGGGCACGGTTTTAAGCGTTATGTGCGTGACGCCTTTTGCCGAGAGTTCTTTTTGCAGTTCCGCTCCGGCCGGCGTTCTTTCCTGCGAAAGTATTCCAAAGAGCGAAAAGACCTCTTTTTCGAGTATGCCCTTTTCGAATATCATTGCCTCGACCTTTTTTTCTTTCAGATTGGAAACGATATCCGGATAGTTTTCTTCGCAGTCCGGCACGGGGATGTTCTCGAACACCAGGGCTTCTTCGGCCAGGCATATAGAGAGGTTTGGTTGTTCCTTCAAAACAGCGGATATGAGCTGGTGCGCTTTTTTCGCGGGCGCCGTGACCGAAGGATGCCCCGGAGGGTAGAGTTTTCTGCTCTGAAGCGCCGCGTTAAGCGCCCTTAGAATATTCTCTTGAGTTTCGGGTGTCATTCGGCCTTGGTCCCTTCCGTAAAATAGCGATTAAAAACCCCGCTATTTTACAAACCGGCGATTTCCCCCAAAAATCAAAGTCTATTTTTGGGTCCCTTCGTGTATTCTCTTGCATGCGTTGTAGAGCTTGCCCGAAGAATCCCTGCAAACTTCATCGAGCGCGTTTTTGGCCTCGGGCGAATCAATCTTGCCGAGCGATATTGCGGCAAGGGTGCGGAGTTCCTCGTTCGTGTCCTTGCCGAACCATGCCTTCCTGAAGAGGATTTTTTTCAGGTATTGGACGCTCCGGTCGTCCCGTATCATGCCGAGCGCCTTTATGGCCTCCCGCTGAAGGTCTGTGTCGTCCGAGAAGGCGTCTTTCCGGAGCGCTATCTCTCCTATCGTATCGACCGCGGAGACCTCTTTCAATACCCCGAGCGATATTATGGCCTGCCCCATGAGGCTTTTGTCGCTGTTTTTTCCCTTCAGGGCCGAAAGCAGCAATTCCGCGGATCTGGGAGAATGTATCAGAGCGAAACTCTTGAGCGCTTCTTTTTTGACGCGCACGTCCGCGTGGTTATAGGCGGCCTCAAGCGGGGGGATACTCCGGGCGTCGCCTATCGCGCCCAGAAGCGCCACCATCTGCCGCATCGTGAACCACCTCGTATCAAGCATCTTCGCCTCTATCAGAGGGAGTATCTTTTCGCCGAGGCGGACGAGCATGTTGAAAAAAATACGCCTTGCTTGCCCATCGCTTGTTTCAACGAGCTCGTTAATCATCAAAGAGGCGCCGGTATCTCCGGACATTATTATAAGCTGTACGAGCGCGGGGCGCAAGGGTTCTTCCTTGTTGCCTATCCTTTTAATTATGAGAGTCAGCGCCTCTTCGGTCAGAAACTTTGAGAGGCACTCGCCGGCCCTTTTCCTTATGTTATCGTCCGCAACGAACGCCGGGAACGTTTGCTTGCCGAAGACAATGAGGGCGGGTATGGCCTTGTCAAGGTTTTTTTCGTTGTAAACGGCGTCTAATTTTTCGCAGACGCGGGAGGCTATGTCGTTATAGAGTATGGCGTCGGTTTCTTTTTCCATTTTCTCGACGAGCGCCTCTAAAGTTTCGCTTTTTTCTTCCTCGGCCTCTTCGGGGTTTGCATCTTCTTCTTGAACGTTTTCCCCGGCCAGTTCTTCGGTTTCTTCCTCTTTTTCTTCTTCTTTGCTTTTTTCTTCTTCCTCGATTTTTTCTTTGAGGTCCGCGAGGTCCTTGTAGCTCATTTCGTTAAGGAGTATGCCCTTGACGTCGTTTTTCGCCAGTATCCTTTCGACCCCGCCCTTAGTGAATACGTCCTCGGCGTCTTCCGCCAGTATTCCGGCAAACGTTTTGATGTCTTCGATTGAGACATCGGGGGTTATCGTTATTGCCCGTATCTTCCGGTAGAAGAAGGATTTCGCGAGCCCGGCTATTACCGCGTTCCCCGGAGCCACTTGAACGTTGGCGACGGAGATGCCTTTTTTATCCGTATTCCACGTGAAAGGACCTTTTTGAGCGGTCTCGTTCCGCAACATGGAATGGAAGTTCTTCATGACGTTATCGAGGTTGGGATGTCCCTCGGGATAAAAATTTAGCGTCTTGACAGCTTTATTCAGTTCAATTAGTATGTTTGTGTGTTCCAGGCTCATTTTTATCCGTATTATCCGGGATTTACTTCCCCCTTTTTCAAAGGGGGATAAGAGGGGGATTTGAAAACATTTTTAAATCCCTCCCACCTCCCTTTGTAAAAGGGAGGTGAAAAATCACAGATTTGAAACTATTATACTTAAATTATCATAACAAAACCGCAATATTTGTCAAACACACAAAAAATATGCTTTGATTCTTGCGTGGGTTTGTAAAATAGCGGGGATTTTAATCGCTATTTTACGGAAATAAAACCGTATCCTTAGCAGGGTTATCGTGGCGAAGTCCAAAAGCGTATTCGTTTGTCAGTCGTGCGGCCAGTCGGCTCCCAAGTGGCTTGGGCGTTGTCCGGGTTGTAACGGCTGGAACACAATGGCCGAAGAGAAGATTTCTCTCGTAAGAGAGGGCGCGGGCGGCGGCCTCGGGAGCGGCGCCGAGCCGGCCGCCATAGGCGACGTCGGAAGCGCGGGAGAGTCAAGGATCAAGACCGGCATGGAGGAGTTCGACAGGGTTTTGGGCGGCGGCATGGTGCCGGGCGGCTGTGTCCTTGTCGGAGGGGACCCGGGCATAGGCAAATCAACTCTTCTTTTGCAGGCCATGGGGAGGTTTTCCGGAAAAGATCGGAAGGTGCTTTACGTATCCGGCGAGGAATCCCCGCGCCAGATAAAACTTCGCGGCGAGAGGCTTGGCGTTATTGACGGAAATCTACTTGTGTGGTCCGAGACCTCGGTCGAGAGGATAACCGAGGGAATAAAAGGAATAAAACCCTCGGCCATAGTCATAGACTCGGTTCAAACCCTTTACTGCGATGAGCTCGAATCCTCGGCCGGAAGCGTAAGTCAGGTGAGGGAGGCAAGCTCCAGGCTTATCGGCCTCGCGAAGACCCTCGAGATACCGCTATTTCTTATCGGCCACGTTACCAAGGACGGCTCGATAGCCGGGCCCAAGGTGCTCGAGCACATGGTGGATACCGTGCTTTACTTCGAGGGCAAGTCCGGCCATATATACAGGATGCTCCGCGCGGTCAAAAACCGCTACGGCTCGGTCATGGAGATGGGCGTTTTCGAGATGAAGGGCGACGGCCTCGCCGAGGTGACGAACCCCTCCGGGGTTTTCTTAGCCGAGAGGCCCGAAGGCGCGTCCGGTTCTTGCGTTACGCCTTGCCTCGAGGGCACGAGGACGTTCTTGGTCGAGATACAGGCCTTGGTGTCTCCCTCTGTTTTCGGCGTGCCGAGGCGCACGGTCGTCGGGGTGGATTACAATAAGGTCATGCTCCTCGCCGCGGTGCTCGAGAAGAAGGCCGGCATTACGCTTTCCAATCACGATATATTCGTAAAGGTGGCCGGAGACCTGAGAATAGACGAGCCTTCGGCGGATATGGGCATAATAGCCTCTCTTACCTCGAATTTTCTCGACAAGGCGGTTCATCAAGAGACGTGTGTGTTCGGAGAGATAGGGCTTGCCGGAGAGGTGAGGGGGGTTACTCAGGCCGGGCAGAGGGTGAGGGAGGCCGCGAAACTCGGCTTTAAGAGGTGCGTCCTTCCAAAGGGTAACGCGAAGGGCATTAAGCAGGACGGGGTGAAACTCGTCGGCGTGAAGACCGTGAAAGAGGCGATAGATGCGTTCTTCGTTCAATAGGGTTACGGCAGCGCTCTTTCTTTTTTCTCTTCTCGCGTGGGGCGCGCCTGTTTTATCAGCCGATGTAAGCAGAGGTCTCGCGGCGGGAAGCGGCGACGGGATTCTTCCTCTGCGCGTGGTAAAATTGAAGCCCGTTCCTGCCACGGGGGTCGTGTCTATTCCGGCAGCCGGGGCAGACAGCGGCCTTGCAGCGGGAAGCGGCGAAAGGATTCCGGTTCTTCGCGTGGTAAAGTTAAAGCCAGCCGCTTCCGCCATGAGGGCCGCGCAGGTGTTGGTCTTCGAGGGAACGACGAGCGCGGAAATAAAAAGCGAGATATCCCGGATGTCCTCTTTCGGGGTGGACGCCATAATACTCCGGGTATTTCACAACAGTTTCGACAGGGGATTCTTTACCAAGGAAAGGACTTCGGGCGGAGGCGTTTACTTTAAGACGTCTCGCGCTCCGGTGAAAGCCGACATTCTTTCTCTTGCCGTAGAAGAGGCCCGCAGAAACGGCATTAAGATTTTCGCGTGGATGACGACCCGGTACGCGGACTACGGCATCGAGGAGCGGGACGACCTCGCCTGCCGCGGCTATGATATTGAAAAAGGCGTTTTCACGAGGTGCCGGGGGTTAGATCTTTTTAACGACGAAACAATCGAGCGTCTGGAGGGGTTGTATTCGGACCTCGCCTCATACGATATAGACGGAATATTATTTCAGGACGACTTGATTTTGAAACACAACGAGGGGTT
>JBBTLC010000113.1:0-4262 GCA_038068875.1 Deltaproteobacteria bacterium | reverse complement strand
TACACGTGCCGGCCGGCGCCATCCCAAAGGACGGCCCTTCGGCCGGCATAACCATGGCGGCGACCCTCATATCCGCCCTCACCCAAAAGCCGATAGACAAGAACACGGCCATGACCGGCGAAATAACCCTCCGCGGGCGAGTGCTTCCCATAGGCGGGCTTAAAGAGAAATGCCTCGCCGCGCTCCGCGCCAAGATAAAAACCGTCATCATACCGGAAGGCAACAGAAAAGACCTTGACGAACTGCCTTTGAACGTTAAAAAGGGGCTTCGCATAGTGCCGGTAAAGCACATGGACGACGTGTTGAGGGTGGCGTTAAAAAATATCCCTGTCGAAAAGCCCGGCAAAAAGACGGTTCTTCGCGGCAAAAAAGCGCACGTGCGGCCGTAGAAAGACAGGGTCAAGGGAAAAGGCAGGGTCAAGGGTTCTCCCCTTTTACAAAGGGGAGACAGAGGGGATTATTGAAGGCATTTTGAAATCCCCCCTCCCCCCTTTTCCAAAGGGGGAGAAAAAAAGAATATGCGGCTTAAACGGCTCGGCGAAGACGCCTTCATAAAAGAGATAGAAAGAATATTCCGTCGCTCGTCCTTCGACCCTTCGGCAAGCTCAGGGCTCAGGACGAACGGTAAAAACGGGCGTAGAGTCATAAAAGGCATTGGAGACGACACTGCCGTAACCGAAGTCAAAAAGGATAAACTCCTCCTCTCGACGACCGACACCCTCGTGGAGGGCGTGCACTTCAAGACCTCCTACGCCGAGCCGCATCTCATAGGCAAAAAGGCCCTTACGGTTTCCCTCTCCGACATCGCGGCAATGGGAGGAACGCCTCTTTTTTTCCTCCTTAGCGTTTCTTTGCCAAAAACGCTCGGCGAAGGCTTCACTGCGAAACTTCTTAAAGGCATGAAAGACTGCGCAACAAAGCACGATGTAACCCTCATAGGCGGAAACACGACTGCGTCCCGGGCCGGCATAATCATAACTACGACTGTCCTGGGCGAGGCAAGCCGGAGTGAGGTTATTTACAGACGCGGCGCAACGCCCGGGGACTACGTATTCGTCACGGGAACCATAGGCGACTCGGCCCTCGGCCTAAAGGCGCTTAAAAAATACGGCAAAGACGCCCTCCGCTCCAAGGCCTTCGGAATATCCGCGAGAAAACACCTCTGCCCCGAGCCGAGGGTTAAGGCAGGGCGTCTTCTCGCGCAGAAACGCCTTGCCTCGGCAATGACCGACATAAGCGACGGGCTTATAAGAGACCTTAAGCACATAACGCTCGAAAGCAACGTCGGAGCGATGGTGGAATTAGAGAAGATACCTCTTTCAAAAGAGACAAAGAATTACTTAAAAAAATACCCGCCCGCCGTTAAAACCATCCTTTCCGGCGGAGAAGACTACGAACTGCTTTTTACCGCCAAACCCAAAGCCGAAAAATCCATACGCAACATATCGAAAAGGCTCGGCATAAGGATAAGTTGCATCGGAAAAATCCTTCCGAAAAACCAAGGCGTCATTGTCATTGACAAAAAAGGCCGCAGGATAAACATCAAAAAAGAAGGTTTCGAGCATTTCAGATAAAATCCTCTATCTGTTCTTTGCTTTTTGTTTTCGTAGGGCAACCCTTTAGGGTTGCGTCTTTGAGCAAGGCTTTAGATCCCTGCCCTGAGCCGGTCAAAATTACGCAGGGCTAAAGCCCTGCCCTACATTTTATTCGTAAGGCCACGATATTATTGACTTTACGTTAAAACTCTTTATAATTGGGATTCGGAGGAGCATGAGGATAACCTTAGGCTACAAATTCATCTTCGGTTTTCTCGCGGTGGTCGCGGCAGTCGCGTTCGTGCCGGGCCTTGTCGAGGGTACTGCCGTACCGGAATGGCTTAAACTGCCTATTACCGTGCTCGTTGCCATGCTCATAGGGCTCATACTCGGCTCCGTATTCACGAGAAGTTTTACCAAGCGCTTCGCTAACCTCACGAAAATCACAAGGCAGATAAGCCTCGGAGACCTGAATTTCGCCGGAGACTACGCCCCCAAGCGCGGCCTCTTCACCGACGAGGTGACCGACCTTGAAGAGTCGCTTTTGGTGGTCGTGAAAAACCTGAGGACGCTCGTAACCCACCTTAAGGACACCATCGGAAAGCTCGCCGACGCGCAGAAATCCCTGGATTCGATAATAAGCAAAGGCCATGAAAGCTCGGGCGAGGTCGTCGCCGGCACGGGGCGCATATTCGACGGCGCGCTCCAGCAAGCGAGGTGCATGGAAGAGACCTCGAACGCGGTCAACGAGGTTAAAAACCTCGCCAACGACGTCGCGGAAAAGGTTACGGACGCGGCGAACGCCTCCCAAAAGGTCAACTCCATGGTCCAACGCGGCGCCAACACCTCGACCGGAGCCATAGAGAAAATGGAAAACATTTTTACCGGCATAGAAAAGACCGAATTAGCGGCAGAGCGGCTTCGGGAAAAACTCGGCGACATACCGAAGATACTTGACGTGATAACCCACGTGTCGAGGCAAACCGACCTCCTCGCCCTTAACGCCACAATCGAGGCCAGCAAGGCCGGAGAGCACGGAAGAGGTTTCGCTCTCGTGGCCGAAGAGGTAAGGCGCCTCGCCGACAACACCAACAGGAGCGTGGACAACGTATCGAGGATAGTGAAGGACATCTTTTCCGAGGTCGAAAAAGTCGTATCCACCGCTAACGAAGGCGCCTCAAACGTAAAAGAAGGAAGGGACGACCTTAGGAAGATACGCGACATATTCAGCGAAATAACGGAATACACCGCCTCGGTGGTCGAAAAGGCCAACAACATCTTGAGCCTTACGCAAAGACAAAAGGAAATGTCCGAGAAAACGGTCTTAACAATAGAAGAAGTCTCCGACATAACCCGTCAAAACCTGTCCTCCACCGAGCTCATGGACAAGGCGGTCGAAAGGCACGGGACCGCCATAGGCGACACCTTAACGGCGTCCAAAAACCTCTCCGAACTTGCCGAAGAACTCAAGACCGTGGCTTCCGGGTTCAAGGCCGATTAGCCGTGACCACTACGGGAGACATACTTTTATTTGATACGGGCAAAAGGCTTTTCTTCCTCGGCATAAATTCCGTTGAATGCGTGATGGAGGCGGAAGACGTCTTTTTCATGCCGGGCCTTCGTCCGCCCGTCATGGGAGTCGTGACATACAGGGGCGAGCCGGTTATTGTCGTGGACGTTAAAGAAGTTTCAGGCGATACCGGAACGACAGAGAGGCCTTATACCATAATAATCGCGGGGGACGGGAAAAAGACCATCGGGATCTGCGTAGGCGGACAAAAACCTTCGGTAACGCGGGTCAACGAAGTAAAAATATCGGACGAGGAAGAAAACCGCGGCGGACGCGGCCTTGAAAACACGGAGGTTAACGGCTCACCGGCCGAACTTCTCAACTGGATGGAACTCTATGACGAAACAAGAAAAATCCTCTCCGAACGCGGCGCCCGGAAATAAAAAAATCTTGATAGTCGACGACGACGCCTTCTTCCTGCAGTTGCTTTACGACATCGTATCGAAGGCCGGCTATATCGTGGTGGGCGTCGCCGAAAACGGCGAAGACGGCGTGAACAAAGCCCATCAGTTAGGGCCGGACATAGTCATGCTCGACATCATCATGCCGGTTAAAAACGGCCTCGTTGCCGCCAAAGAGATAAAGGCGTCGCACCCGGCGATAAAGATAGTCATGTGCACGAGCCTTAAGGACGCGATGTTCGTAAAAGAAGCGGCTGTCTGCGGAGTGTCCGCGTACATAAAAAAACCCTTTAGCGAGGCGGACGTATTGACGGCCTTGAGTGGTCTTGATTTTCAAGCGCCTTCGGTGTGAACCATGAACGAATCTCCATACAAAGCCCTTTATTTGCAAGAGATGTCGGAGAGACTTTCCGGCATAGAAAAGGGACTTCTGTCGCTCGAATCGTCCCCCGGCGACAAGACCGTTGTTGACGCTCTTTTCAGGCATTATCATTCGGTAAAGGGCATGAGCGCGTCCATGGGATACGACCCCATAAAAGACTTCGCTCACTTGCAGGAAGACGTGCTCGAAGGATTCAGGAGCGCGGGATCTTTCCCCGGCAAGGTTACCATCTCCATCCTCTTCGAATGCCTTGACGCGTTCAAAAAGTTCCTGAACATGGTCGAAAACTCGGAAGCGCTCAAAATGGATACCGCGCCTCTCATGGAAAGGCTTAAAGAATCGGTCCTCGCCGCACATGAAGCTCCGCCAAGTTT
>JBBTLC010000112.1:0-6699 GCA_038068875.1 Deltaproteobacteria bacterium | reverse complement strand
CTTACCCGAGGCACGAGGATATAGTCGCTTCCGGGAAGATCTCCGGCGCAGGGCACTTCCGTAATCTCTGCTTCGCCCGCAAGGAGCCAGCCGGGGTCGCACCCCGAGAGTTTAACAAGACTTTCGAGAAAATCAGCGCAGGGAAGCCTGTGTCCATTTTCGTATCTTGTTATCGTGGTCTGAGTTACGCCGAGTTTTTCGGCAAGCTCTTCCTGACTGAGCTTGGCTTTTTCCCTAACCAAACGTATTCTATTTCCAAGAGTTTTTATAACCATTTGTATTTAACCTTGACATATTATGACTTAATGGTTATAATATACCATGTAAGATAGATTTGCAACAAAAAAATGCAAGAGCAATATAGTTTATACGCAGGTCATCCGCTGTTAGTGCCAGCAAGGCCGGTTGGTCAGTAAAAAAAGCGCTCATTGATTCCGGTTTGTGTACACCAAAACAGAATGTGCTTGACAAGCACATGGCTGAAACGTATAATATTTACATGAATGGTTGTTTTACTTGCTTTTATGACAAGCGTTTATTTACATATAGGCTTTTGCGCGCACGGTAGTTTAAATATTTTGTGTGGCAACTTTATGATTTTACTGGTTTTTCATCTAACGGCGTTTTTAGGCCATGTCTGTTGCCGGGTGTTTGTCGCAAGCATTGTTTCCAATGGCCGTTGAAATCCCACACGTGCGCATCATACACTTTTATTCCCAATCAAGAGGCGGATTATCATGGCTCAAATCCATCCGGATACTTTTTACGGCGAACTTAAAGGCGAGGGCGTGCATCTTAGAGACCTTCTCTGGCCGCTTTCCTCGCTCTCTCCGCGCGAGAGGGCGGTCTTTGTCGAATATCATTATTGGAATACTCACATGAAGGTCATAGCTGACAGTCATAGAATATCGCTCGGGAGGGCTTATGAGATACTTTACAGGGCAGAGGGGAAAATCGCGTCTTCAAGGCCACAGGAAAAGGAGGAGGGCTCCGAAGATTAGTTCGCGAGGCGGGGCCGAGGTGAAGATTGATTGGCTGGAATATAAAACCATAAGGCAATACCAGACAACCGCGGACGTTCTCGAGCGCCTTAAAAATCGCTCTCCTCGCGGATTTGACGTTGGCTCGGCCTTTGGCGACGCCTCGGAAAATGGGCACGGCTGGCTTACGAAAGAAGAGTAGCGGCGTATTTATAATTGTTTTTCAACTTAAGTTAGGGCGAGCCGATGCAACATCGGCTCGCCTATTTTCATTTTAATTTATCCCGCCATGAGGGGGGGGTTAATAAATACCCCGATTTTCTCCAGTTAAAATGAATGGTTCATGAAAAGAGGGTGGAAGAAAACCACGATAGTGTGTTCTTGACGAAGTTCTGGAAAGCGAAAAAATAAAACCGGAGGTGCAAGATGAGTTTTTTCTCAAGCGGTTTGGGGTCGGGGGAGAGGCTTGACTGGGCGCGTTACCACCCGAAAGGAAAAGAAAGGGTGCTTCTTCGCGAGGCCGAGACCTGCGGCATTTGCGGCGGAGTTTATTTGAGCCTCTATCCTTTGAGGATGTGCGGCGACCATGAAGGGCTTGAACGGGTTTAACGCGTAACCACGCGTTCCGATGTTTCAATACGGAGCGCCCCGTATCCAAAGGCATCGGGGCGCCAAAGAGGACACGGTGAAAGATGAAGAACGCGGCAGAGGTAAGCGGGGTACCTACGGGGTACCCATGCGAAGCATGGGTCGGCATGGGTCGGGGGCAATTTTAAAGAACAAGGCTTTGACGGTCAAGGCTTCGCGCTCCGATGTTTCAATACGGAGCGCCCCGTATCAAAAGGCATCGGGGCGTCAAGGCGGAAAAACCTGTCCTGAGTCCGTCCGCCTCGGGCGGAGCGGACGAAGGGATGAAGTAATCCCCACTCAAACCAAAAGTGCCGTCAGGGACGAGCATAGAAAACTCTGGGGAAGGGTCAAGAAGAGGTTCTCGGACAACCTCGATAAAAGCGACGAGAAGGAAGCCAAGTTCGTGAAGATTAACGCGGACGTTCTCCTCGACATAATGAAAGGGGAGAGGGAGGCATGGGGTCTTATTGATGAAGAGTCCGACGAATGCCTCGGAGAGGCCGCAGCGTTTGCCGAAGAGATGGAGCGCCTTACGGTACCACTCGGAGCAGGCGCGGCTTTGGACGGAGAAGAAGAGATTTAAGGCGGTAGTTGCCGGAAGAAGGTCGGGCAAGACGGAACTCGCCAAAAGGCGGCTCGTTCTTGCGCTTGCCGAAAAAAAATCGTGGGGAGATCCGAGATACTTCGCCGCCGCTCCGACGAGGGAGCAGGCAAAGAGGATTTTCTGGAAGGATTTGAAGGCCCTTATACCGAAAAGCTGGATAAAGCGCGTTTCCGAGAGCGAGCTCTCGATTGCCACCAAGTTCGGTTCGGAACTCTTCATAGTGGGGCTCGATAAGCCGGAGAGAATCGAAGGGGTCGCGTGGGACGGCGCCGTAATGGATGAGTACGCCAACATGAGGCCGGGGGCGTGGCAGGAAAACGTAAGGCCGGCCCTTTCCGACAGGCAAGGGTGGTGCTGGTTCGTAGGGGTGCCGGAGGGTCTTAATCACTATAAAGACTTGGCCGACTACGCGAAAAAAGCGCTCGACCCGGAGTGGGGATTTTATTCGTGGCCGTCTTCCGACATATTGCCGAAGGGCGAGGTGGATGCCGCGAGAAGGATACTCGACGAGAAGACCTTCAGGCAAGAGTATGAGGCGAGTTTCGAGGGTTCGAGCGGAAGGGTTTATTACGCCTACGATTCTATTGCGCACGAAGATAAAAGTGTCGAGCTCATGAAAGGCCTTCCGATAGTAGTCGCGTGCGATTTCAACGTTGACCCATGCGTGTGGATACTCTGCCAGACGGACGGGAAAAAGATACGGGTCTTCGACGAGGTGGCGCTCAGGAACACGAACACGGTGGACATGGCGAGAGAACTGCTTCGCCGCTACGAAGGGCATGAGGAAGGATTTTTGATATACGGCGACGCCGCCGGTTCCGCGAGGACGACCGCGGGAAAAAGCGACTACGCGCTTCTCTTGGAGATGGGCTTTAAAAGGCAGAAAATAAAGAGGGCGAATCCGGCCGTCAGGGACAGAGTCAACGCGGTAAACGCGGTCTTGAGAAACACGGCCGGCGAAATAAGGCTCAGCCACCATCCGAGGTGCAAGCGTCTTAAAAGGGATTTTGAAACAGTCGAGTGGGCGCGGGGTACCCATGCGAGGCATGGGTCGGGGGGCGAGCTGGACAAAAGAAATTTCGAGAGGACTCACGCCACTGACGCGCTCGGATACTTCATTGAGTACGAGTTTCCTCTTAAACAGTACATGGCGGATATCGGCAAGAAGTTTTACAAATAATCGCGAGAGGTTCCGATGACCAGAGAAGAACTTGAGAAAAAACATCCTGATTACGAAGGCTTCGCAACGGAGTGGAGGTTTTTCTTAAGGAGCTACTTCGGGGGGAAGATGTACAGGGAGGGGAATTACCTTTTGAAGCATCCTTTCGAAAGCGCCTCCAACTACGCCAGAAGGAAGGCCACGGCCTATTACTACAACTACTGCGGCCCGATAGTGGACATCTTCGTGGCGCATCTTTTCAGGAAAGGCGCGGTTCGGAATTACGGAAGCCTTTCGGGAGACCCGCTTTTCAAATCCTTTTTGGCGAACGCCGACATGGAAGGCGCGAGCCTTCGGCAGTTCATGCGCGAGGCGCACAGGTTCGCCGCGATATACGGAAGGGTCTCGATAGTGGTGGACATGCCTTCGGTGTCGGTTTCGACGAAGGCCGAGGCAATAGTCTCCGACATACGGCCTTACGTCTCTTTAGTGACGCCGGAGAATCTCATTGACTGGGCCTTTGAAAAAGAATTGTCCGGAAGGCCAAGCATGAGCATGGTGAAGATTAAGGAAGATAAATCCTCATACAGGATATGGACGAGACAGGGGTGGGAACTCTGGAGGATTGCCGATAACGGCAGGGAGGTTACGCTCGAGGGAAGCGGTGAGCACGACCTCGGGGCCGTGCCTGTAGTGAATCTCTATAACAGAAAAAGCGGCATACGCATGCTCGGCGTATCCGACATACAGGACGTAGCGGACATAAATAAAAACATCTACTACCTTTGCTCGGACGCGAAGGAGATTATCGAAAACACGGCGTTTCCCATGTTAGCCGTGCCTTACGAAAAGGGAGGGGGAAGCGCTCCGGCGGAACTCGGGCCGAAAAATATCTTGCAGTTCGACCCGGAGTTGCCGAACGCGCGTCCTTTTTGGCTCGAGGCCCCGCATTCTTCCCTAACCGAAATCAGGGAGTGGGTCAGGCAGGACATCTCCGAGATATTCCGTATAGCGAAGATGGGAGGCGTGAAGGCAACGGAGGACGTTAGCGCGCCCCGGAGCGGAGTGGCGTTAGAGCTCGAATATCAACAGCTTAACGCGGCCCTTTCGGAAAAGGCCGATAACATAGAGCAGGCGGAGCGCGAGGTATGCGACATGTGGGCGAGGTGGCAGGGCGAGAGGTTCGACGGAACCATAGACTATCCGGACGATTTCTCGGTGAGGGACCTTGACCGCGACATAGAAAGGCTCATGAAGGTTTTGGGCGCGAGGATAGAATCCGTTACCTTCGGGAAAGAGCTTCAGAAGTCGGTCGTAAGGAGCGTCCTGCCGAAGATACAGGACGAGGTGAAAGACAGGATTATGGAGGAGATAGATGGCTTCGAACTCGGCGCGGTATAACCAAGATCATTATGCGGCTCTTAAGGCGAGAGAGACGGCGAGGGAGCTCGTCAAGGCCCACAACATGGATTACGCGACGGCCTATTTCATATCGTTTCGGCTCTGGCAGGAGGCGCTCCGATGTTTCAATACGGAGCGCCCCGCATCCAAAGGCATCGGGGCGCGGCGCGGAATAAGCAAAATCGCGTCGTCCATCGGGGAAAAGAACTGGCTGAATCTTCCGTTTAAGGAAAAGGCCGCTATTTGCACCGTGGTCGTCCGGAGCCTTCTCGACAGGAAACGGCTCATGGGTTTTATCTCAGGCGAGAGGACCCACCTTGTGTAAGACCTTTATCCCGCGTTCGATGCGCAGGGCGCCGGGTTTCGGGAATAAAAAACAATAAAAGGAGGCAACATGGCAAACGTTGACGAACGAAAAACGGATATGAAGGACGACGGTCTTAAAGCGGATTCCGTGGCGTTTACGCCGCCGCAGCAGTCGCGTGTGCAGGAGCTTATTGACGACGCCTATAAAAAGGCGTTTCAGAAGGCATCGCGCGTTCCTTCAGGCGCTCCCGAGTTAGACGAACTCAGAAAAGAAGTCGAGAGGTTGAAGGGCGACAAACTCATGGCGTCGGTGCTTCGCGCGGTGGCGAGGCATAACGTGGTCGACGCCGAAGAGGTGGCGGAGCTTATCTCGAGACGCGTCGCGTTGGACGCTTCCGGCAGGGCCGTGGCGAATGACGCGCCGAACTCGGACATAGACGAATACGTCCACGGTTGGCTCCTTGAAAGGCCTCATCATCTGAGGGCCTCAATGGCTCAGGGCGCGGGTTCGATCGGGGCGCGTTACGAGGGCAAAGGCAGGCCGAACCTGTCCGACCCTTACGTGTGGCGCAACATGCCGAGAGAGGACGTGGACAGGTTGCTTAAGGAAGGGGTGGACGTGCACGGGGGAGGGCAGGTATTCAGGTTCAAGAACGTGGGGAACCCGTTCTTAGAGGCGAGGAAAAGGAGATTCAAAACAGGAGGTTAACGCATGGCTAACGAAGTTACCACAGCAGTAGGAAGCGCCGGGGAGTTGGTGGCGGCGGAGATAGTTTCAAGGCTTGTGATAGACGCGGCATATGCGGGCGCGGTCATGCCGGCCATAGTCAGGGTGGCGGACATAAGCGGAGATTCGACCCTGACGGTGGATTTTCCGAAGTGGCCGCTCCTTAGCGCCGCAGACTTGACCGAAGGCGCGGACGCGGCTAATACCGCCGTTAATACCACAAGCACGCCCGTTGCGGCGGACGAGGCCGGCATCATGATAACGGTGACGGACATGCTTCTTAACAGCGCCGGCATCGGCGGGCTTGAGCCTTACGCGATGGAGCTCGGAAAGGCTCTGGCGAATAAGATTGACACCGATCTTCTGGCAGAGGTCGCGGACTTCACTAATTCAGTCGGCGCGACCGGAGTCGACATGACCGAGGCGAATTTTTTAGAGGCCATATATTCGCTCGAGAGCGGAAACGCGACGGGGCCGTACGCCGCGGTGCTGCACCCGGTGCAGGTGCATGACCTGCGTATGGCGCTTAAGGCTACGACAGGAGCCGTTTGGGGAGGACCTTCGGCCCCTGCCGGAGACATCGGCGCGTTGACGAGCCTTTACGGTGTGGACGTATTCAGTTCCACCAACTGCGCCCTCGTGAACGCGGGCGCGGACAGGCAGGGAGTGATGATGCCGGTCGGAAATCAGAGCGGCCTTGCCTACGTGCTTAAGACCGGGGCAAAGACCGAGTTTCAGAGGGATGCCTCGCTTCGCGCTACCGAGATAGTCGTAACGGCGTTATACGGAGACGAGTGCGTGAATCCTGCCGCTAACGGCGGAGTAAAGATGGTAACCGACGCTTAACCGGTTATCGGTGGACTGTTATCAGTAAAAATAAAATAACAGATAA
>JBBTLC010000111.1:0-5738 GCA_038068875.1 Deltaproteobacteria bacterium | reverse complement strand
TTTTTGTCGTCAGAAAAAGGGAAACGCTGAAGGACATAGTTGAAGGAGAACTCCTCCCCAAGGGGCTTTTCAAGAAAGGCAAGTAAATAGTTTTGTCATTCCAGCGGTGTGTCCTATTTTGTCATTTCCGCAATGTTTTGAGCGGGAATCCAGAAAAAGCATTTATAAAAAGACTGGATTCCAGTTTTTATGGGAATGACAAAATAAAGGTAATGATAAAATAGTCTTGTCATTTCCAAGGGAGATTTTTCGATGCAATTGAAATTTACCAAGATGCACGGCCTCGGAAACGATTTCATAGTTCTTGACCTACGGAAAAAAGACGTAAAAAACCTTCCGAAACTGACGAAAAAACTCTCGAACAGGAGGTTCGGAATCGGGTTTGATCAGGCGCTCGTCTTAAAGACCTCGGCCAAGGCCGACTTCAGGATGGATATTTATAATGCCGACGGAAGCAGGGTCGAGATGTGCGGGAACGGCATAAGGTGCCTCGGCCGCTATATATGGAGTAGAGGTCTTAAAAAGAAAGACGTCCTTGAAATAGAAACCCTCGCAGGCATAATAAGGCCGAGGAAGGCTAAAGGGGGGCTTGTTACGGTTGACATGGGTCGTCCCGTACTCGACGGTAAACTCATCCCCGTAAGGGCGCAGGGGGAAATAATTAACCGCCCCATGAAGGTGTCTGACACGATATTCAATATCACGTGCGTTTCAATGGGAAACCCCCATTGCGTGGTGTTCGTGGAGGACGTCGATTCGTTTCCTGTCGAGAAATACGGGCCTCTTATGGAGATTGATTCGTTTTTTCCGAAGAGGACTAACGTCGAGTTTGTAGAGGTCATAAACAGGAATAAAATCAAGATGCGCGTTTGGGAAAGAGGCGCGGGCGAGACCCTTGCCTGCGGAACGGGGGCCTGCGCCGCGGCAGTCGCGGCCAATATCATAGGTTATGCGGGACGCAAGGTGGCGGTGGCAGTGAAGGGCGGCATACTCAATATCGAGCGGGCAAAGGACGGAAGGGTTTACATGACAGGCCCGGCTGAAGAGGTCTTCGAGGGTATGACGGAAATATAGTCTATTGTAGGGCAGACCTTTAGGTCTGCGTTTTTTATGCAAGGCTTTAAGCCGCAGGGCTGAAGCCCTGCCCTACGTTTTAAAAAGGCCAAAGGATAAAAAGCAACAGGCTATTTCAATCAGGAGGAATCATGTTCAAAGGTTGTTTTACCGCTCTTGTTACGCCTTTTAAAGACGGGCGTGTTGACGAAAAATCGCTCAGAAACTTAATAGAATTTCAGATAAAGAACGGGATTAACGGCCTTGTTCCCTGCGGCACCACGGGGGAGAGCGCGACCTTGTCCTACGAGGAGCATAACCGCGTAATAGACATAACAATCGAGACCGCGGCAAAGAGGGTGCCTGTTGTGGCGGGCACGGGCAGCAACTCCACCTCGGAGACCGTCATGCTCACGAAGCACGCCGAGGATGCCGGGGCAGATTACGCGCTTCTCATAACCCCTTATTACAATAAGCCGACTCAGGCCGGGCTTTACGAGCACTATAAAACGGTCGCGGAAGAAGTAACTATCCCGATTATGCTTTATAACGTCCCGGGGCGCACGGGGGTCAATATGCTTCCCGAGACCGTCGCAAGGCTGTCGGAGATTAAAAGTATCGCGGGCATAAAAGAGGCCACCGGAAACCTTCAGCAGATAAGCGACGTAATAGAGTATTCGCGGCCGGGTTTCCTTGTCATATCAGGCGACGACTTTACGACCTTCCCGCTTCTTTCGATAGGCGGGCACGGCGTGATATCGGTTACGTCGAACGTTTCGCCGAAAGACGTCTCGGACATGTGCTCTCTTTTCTTCAACGGAAAGACCGAGGAAAGCAAGCAGCTTCACTATAAGCTTCAACCGCTCCACAGGAGCATGTTCATCGAGACTAACCCCGTCCCGGTCAAGACCGCTCTCTCGATGATGGGCATGATGAAGGAGGAGTTCAGGCTTCCTCTCGTCGGTATGTCAAAGGACAATAAAATGAGGCTCGAAAAGACTCTTAAAGCAAGCGGGCTTATAAAATAGGATTTATCGCGCCGTAAGCAGATGATGCATTGATGACGCTCTCTAAGGGGGAGGAAAGATGACTCTTATAGCAATAACAGGCGCATCAGGCAGGATGGGGAAGAACATAATATCCTGCATAAAGGAAAATCCTCTGGCGACGCTTTCCGCGGCGATAGAGATGCCGGGGCACACCTCGATCGGGAAAGACGCCGGAGTTATAGCGGGATTGGAACACATGGGAGTAAAGATAACGGACGAGCCTTCCGCGGCCTTTAAAAAGGCCGACGTGGTGATTGATTTTTCCGCGCACGAGGCCGCGATGAAAAATCTCGAGGTCGCCCTGATGCTCCGTAAGCCGGTCGTGATTGGCACTACCGGGTTTTCCCTTCACCAGAAGGTTCGGATAAAGGAAATATCCGCGGCCGTTCCGTTAGTGCTCGCGCCGAACATGAGCGTAGGAGTGAACGTGCTTTTGAAACTCCTGGAGGTCGCGGCCAAAACCCTGGGGGACGACTACGACGTCGAGATAGTCGAGTATCACCACCGCCATAAGGTTGACGCCCCGTCGGGCACGGCCCTCAGGATCGCCGAGGTTCTGGCGCATTCTCTCGGAAGAGACCTCGACAAGGTCGCGGTCTACGGCAGAAAGGGAATAACCGGCGAGAGAAAAAAAGAGGAGATAGGCATACAGAGCGTGCGCGCCGGAGACATCGTCGGAGACCATATCGTCACCTTCGGCGGGGACGGCGAGAGGATCGAACTCATACACAGGGCGCATTCGAGAACAACCTTCGCGAGGGGCGCGGTAAAGGCGGCCTTGTGGCTTAAGGATAAGCCGAGCGGGCTCTACGACATGCAGGATGTACTTGGGCTAAAATAAACACGCCTTGAGTTCTTGCCTGATATTTAATATAATTTTTTCAATTCAAAAAACGGAGGTTGATAATGATGATGACGATAAAAAAGGCGCTCTACGCTGTTTTAATAGGAACGGCCCTTGTATTAACCGTTCCGGCCGAGACCTTGGCGCTCGAGGCGTTGAGTTGCACTACCGAGGCCGCCGGCAAGGGTTGCGCCGGGGACTGCGCCTCGTGCCATAAGATGAAGCCCGAGGAGGCGGATATTCTTCTCAAAACCTCGGCGATAAACGCCAAGGTAAAAGACGTGAGGATGAGCAAGGTAAAGGGTCTGTGGGAGATAGAAGGCGAAATGGGAGACCAGAAGTTTTTGGTCTACATGGACTTCGCCAAGCAATATCTCATTCAGGGCAAGGGCGGCATGATGTTCATACCGGTTGCCGACATAGGCAAGCCGCAGAAGCAGCCGGAGATGAAAAAGCTTGATTTGAGCAAGATCCCAATTGACAAGGCCATACTTATCGGCGACAAGAAGGCCGATAAGAAGATTATAGTGTTTTCCGACCCGGACTGCCCGTACTGCCAGAAGCTTCATCCTGAGATGAAAAAGATCGTGGAGAAGAGAAAAGACGTGGCGTTCCTGATAAAACTCTATCCCCTTCCCATGCACCCCGAGGCTTACGATAAGGCAAAGGCCATTGTTTGCGAAAAGTCCGCGGATAAGGTCATGAAGCTCATGGATGACGCGTTTAGCGGCAAATCCATATCCAAGCCTAATGCCAAGTGCGACGCGACCGAGGTTGACAATAATCTTAAGCTCGCGGCGGAACTCGGCATAAGAGGAACGCCGGCAATAATATTCCCCGACGGAAGGCTCTTGCCGGGATATGTCGAGGCGGACGCCATTTTGGCCATTCTTGACGCGCCGGCGGACGCGCCGAAGGATACTGTTAAAGATATGGATAAACCGAAGGACTGATTTGAATGGAGCCGGCGGGGAGAGTCGAACTCCCGACCTACTGATTACGAATCAGTTGCTCTACCACTGAGCTACGCCGGCGCGTTGCAATTATACAAGGTAACGTAACACCTGAATTTTGTCAAGAGAGGTCCTTGCGGACGGCACAATGAATTAATAAGCTCCTGCGACGCGCATTTTTCTCCTCCCCTTTACCCGCCGCAGGCGAGGTCTCGCATTCATGCGGATAAGGGGAGGGTGGGTGGGGTAAAAATAAAGATTAAAGACAACCTCCCCCCTCCCCTCCTTGGTAAGGAGGGGAGTTAAAGAGGCAAATTTAAGCATTACGGGTCAAGAGCCTGCCCCCGCAATATTAAGCGGGGGGCTCAGCCCTGCCGGAGAAACTATGCCTAACCAAAAGAAAGTCCTTGTGGTGGACGACGACGCCCTCACCAGAACCATGCTCGAGGACATACTCGCTAGTCACGGATACCTCGCGAAGAGCGCGTCCGACGGCGTAGAAGGACTTGCCTTATTCAATTCGTTCGAGCCGGACGTGGTGCTTCTCGACATAGTGATGCCGGGAATGGACGGGATAGAGGTGTGCGAGGCCATAAGAAAGCTGGAATCGCCCATAAGGCCAGCGATAATAGTCATTTCGATTAAAGGGGATAAGAAGGTCATATCCGAGGCTTTCGGCAAAGGGGCCGACGATTTCATAGTCAAGCCGGTTGACGAAGTCGAACTCATCGCGAGGGTCAACGCCCAGGCGAGGATAGTCGATTGTTACCGCGAGATAGACGAGGATAAACGGAATTCCGAGACCATACTTTCCATCTCGACCGCGGTCAGCGCGTTCCTCGATACGGACGAGGTCTTAAACGCCATCGTGTGCAAGGTCGCCGAGGCGACAGAGGCCGTCAGGTGCTCGATAGTCCTCATAAGAAAGGACAGCGAGGGATACGTCCTCGTTTCGCACGACAACCCTAACGCGAGGAATCTCAAGTTAGACCTCATGAAATACCCCGAAATACGCGAGGTGATAACCACGAAAAAGCCGCTTGTCGTGCAGGACATAGCCACTAATCCGCTTATGAAGTCGGTGCACGGCCTCATAAAGGACCTTAAGGACATTAGCGTCTTGGTCGTGCCCGTGGTTTTTAACGAAGAGGTGCTCGGAACCCTTTTCTTGAGGGCCAGAAGGGTCAAGAGGTCTTTTACCGTAAAAGAGGTAAACTTCTGCCAGATAGTGGCTAACTCTTCCTACCCCGCGATAAAGAACGCCAAACTCTTCGAGAAGATAATGAGGGAAAAGGAAGAGCTTAGGGAGCTTAGCATAACCGACAGGCTCACGGCGCTCTATAACCACCATTTTTTCTACACGCGGCTTGACGAGGAGTTCGAGAGGGCCGTGCGCTACGACAACTCCCTCTCGGTCATAATGCTCGACGTGGATGATTTTAAACGCATAAACGACAACTACGGCCACAGGACAGGCGATATAGTGCTGAAGGAAATGGCCATGATAATAAAAAGATGCGTGAGGAAGATTGACCTTGTCGCCCGTTACGGAGGGGAGGAGTTTATCGTCATGCTGCCGCAGACCCCGCTCCCCGGAGCCGCGAGAGAGGCCGAGAGGATAAGGGACGCCATTGCGGAACACTGCTACGCCAATCTGATGAAAGAGAAGGTAACCGTAAGCCTGGGGCTTTGCAGTTACCCGCGTAAAGGCATAATAAATTCAGGAGACATGGTGGACTTCGCGGACAAGGCCCTTTACGAGGCCAAAAAGGCGGGGAAAAACTGCGTCAAGATCTACGGGGAGGGATAGGGGAAGGGGGCTTTGCCCGGCCCTTTATA
>JBBTLC010000110.1:0-6724 GCA_038068875.1 Deltaproteobacteria bacterium | reverse complement strand
GGCGCATTGTTACGGCTTTATTACCGGAAAGTTAAGTTTAAAAGACGGGCGAACCGACAAAAAAGCCGGAAAAGGCAAATGCCTCACCGGCTATAGAATAATTGTTGGGTTCGCGGAGTTTACCCCGTACTTGATACGGGGCTTAACCCAACCTACGCGTACGCGTGAAGTCCCGGCAATATGAAGCTAACTCCCCAATACAAGAATATGACCGCAAGAAATCCGAGTATGGACAGATACGCCGCCTTCCGTCCCCTCCATCCCCTCGTGACCCTCGCGTGCAGATACGCCGCGTATATGAGCCACGTTATAAGAGACCACGTCTCTTTCGGGTCCCAGCTCCAATAAGTTCCCCAGGCGTAATTGGCCCATACCGCGCCCGAGATTATGCCTATCGTGAGGAATGGAAAGCCCCACGCGATGGTTCTGTACCCGAGTTCGTCGAGCATCTCGCTTTCCGGAAACCTGTCTATGAGAACGTTCGTTTTCTTCATGGACTCGTAACGTTCTTTTATAATATACATTATCGCGATACCGAAGGATATGGCGAAGGCCGCGTAACCCACGAACGTCGAGAATACATGAAAATCAAGCCAGCCTATGGCGTACTTCTCCAACCCCGCCTGACTCAAAAGATTCACGAGCCACTTCCATTTGTTCTGGAGCGCCGGATTCAAGGGCTCAACGCTCTTGAACCTGTACGGAAGCATTGACGCCGCGACCATGGCGAAGAAGGCTATGGTCATGACAAAGGCGCCCATCTCCTTTATCTTATGCTTGCGCTCCAGCCATATATATCCTATGGTCATGGCCCATACGAAAAGCACCATGGACTCGTAGAGGTTCGAGAACGGCGCGTGCCCGGATTCCACGGCCCTCGATATAAGCACGCCTGTTACCGCGAGAAGCGCTATGTAGGTCATGGCCGTGGCGGTCTGCGACATCCACCCTTTCCGGAATACCCAGTAGCCGACGTAAAAGACGGCCGTAACGAAATAAAAAGCGAAGGCCATGGTAAAGAACATCAAAGACATGACAACGTTGGCTTCTTTCATCTCCCGCCCTCCCCGGACGCGTCGGTATTAGACTCCTTGAGTCCGTTCATAATCTCTTCGAATTCTTTATCAAAGGCAAGCTGGTTTTTATTGGTCATCCCGCCTATCTTTACCGTAAACCCGTCCTGAGCGCGGAGCGCGCTTACCCATATACGCCTGTGGAACACGAAAAAGGCGAGGATAAACCCGGCGCCCATCACGAGCGAGCCGGCCCATACCACGTTCGTTCCGGGGTCTTTATTTACCGATACGCCCGAATACGGTATTTCAATGAATCCGGTAAAGATAATATCGTAATTGGTCCCGGGAAGCGTGCGCACGAACGACGGATAATTATATAGCAGCCAAGGCTTGGCGACAAGTTTGTCGCCGTTATAGACCTCGAGCCTTATTGCCGGGTTTTCCGCTTTGCCGGATTTGGAATAGATGGTCTTTGTCTGCTCGTCATACGCGAAATCCGCCACGTAATCCGTAATCCTCGCGGAATACCCGGCGCCGGGTATTTTTTTAAGCTCCATCCATTCCAGTTCGACCGAAGCTTCCATTTCTTCCGTATCAACCCTCTTAAAGGCAATTTCAGCCGTCTTTATCTTGTCCCATGACTTGCCGTAACTCGATTGGTAAAAACGAATGCCCTTGTAATAAAGCGGCTCGTTGACCCATATCTGCTTGGTCAAAACGTCCTTGCCGTCCTCCACGACCGTAAGAATTGAGTTATACTGGCGTATCTGTCCCGTGTCATAGTAATCCACCCAGAACTTGTCTAAACGCAACTGAAAATCAAACTTCTCGGATGATACGATATCGTTGACAAGGATTACCTTAAAGTCCTTATAACCCCAAACACTGCCTATTATGGAGCCAAGAAGTATTATGAGAAGGCTTAGGTGCGTAAAGTCCGAGCCGAAGCGCCCCAGAACGCCCTTCCACGCGTAAATCGAAAAACCTCCATCCGAGGTTTCCGCGGCCTTAATCTTATATTTTTTCTTCGCGAGCAGTTCCGAAATCCGGCTCTTAAGCGCTTCGGCGCCGGAGACGGTAAAGGCCGCGTTCCGTGAAAGCTTATCTATCAAGGCCGGGTTGAAAGAGGCCGATTCATCTTTAAGAAGGGTTTTCCACTTCGGAGGGAACCTGTCGAGGGTGCACGCTACGATGTTCACGACGAGAAGAACAAGAAGCGAAACAAACCATGGAGTATTGTACATGCGGTCGAGGCCGAGCCGGAGTATTATTCCCGTCCATCTGTCGCCGTACGCCAAAAAATAATCCTGAGGACTCTGCCCCTGCTCGATTACAGTGCCTATGACAGAAACGGCCGCTATTAATATAAGGAGAAATATGGTGAACTTGACGGAAGATAAGACGCCGTTAACAGCGGAGAAGAAACCCTTAGAACCAGCTTTCGGAGCGCCGCTCGAAGATTTAGCCATGGATTATCGCTTGGGTACCCCTTCCTCTTCGAGAAACTTCCGTGCGGCGCTGCCAACGTCTGACGAGGGGTTTATTGCCTCGGCCTTTTTCCACGCGGCTACGGCCTCCTGCCTTCTGTCTTGGAAACCGTACGCCAATATAAACCCCTTGGTAAGCCATATGCGCTGGTAATTCGGATTTATCTTGATGCCGGCATCCACGTATTTCAATCCGTCAAGGGGCCTTTGAAGATAAAAGTGCGCGAGTCCGAGGTCGTTATGCGAATCAACGTCTTCCGGATTAAGCAGAACCGCCTTCTTATAATAAATAATAGCGTCCTCGTATCTTCTTGTTTCAAGATAAATATCGGCAACCCTCGCGTTCAAATCCCAATCGTTCGGTTCTTCAACGAGTCTCGCCTTGAGCTCGTTAAGTATCTCGTTATAATTTACGAGGCCCGCGCCCTGAGGATAATTACCGTTGGAATACTTGGCGCTCTCGGCCTTGCCGTTAATCGCGGAAGTCTTTGACCTCGTGCCGAGCCAGTAGGCGCCGGCCGCCAGAATAACCGCCAAAACCGCTATTACTATTATATAAGCGTTCTTTTTTTCCATAGGCCGTCTCAGTTGTGTCCTTTTCCGAATTTTTCGTCAACAGCCTTCCTTATGGCCGGCGCGTCATAACCCTGTTTATGAAGGTCGTAGGCCATAAATGCCTCGTCCATGCACACGTCGCAATATTTCGCGTGGAGGTCAACGTAACAGGTTAGAAGACTTTTATGGTCAAAGTGCTTTTTACAATCGCAATAGCAGTAAAGACTGTCGAGTATCGAAGGTATCTCTTTGGCTATCGCGTAAGCCTTCGCCTCTTTACCGGTGAAATACTCCGCCGAAAGGGTCTCTCTTGTCTCCCCTCCCCTTAATGAAGCAGGGTCAATCGCCTTTTCTTTATCGCAACCAACGGCGAATATGAAAGAAACCAAAACAACAAGCGTTAACGCCGACCCACGCCGCTTCGGGGTACCCTCCGCCTTAGGCGGACGGAAAGCTGGTCGGGTACTCCTGAACCCTGCCTTCCTCTCATTCTCCTTGCCCCACGCCTGCGTCGACGCCTTGCGGCGCGTAAGGAAAAATACTCTAACCATAACTATGCTATCATACCAATATAAGATTAAAAAAAAATTAAATCAGCATTATTTTGCCGGGGTACCCATCCGAAGGATGGGTCGGCGCGAAAGGCTTATTACCGGCCGGCGGCAACTTTCGGCGTGGACGAATAGAATGCCTCACTCGTCATCTTTTCCTCTTCTCCGAAAAGTATGCACGTGGTGGGACACCTCTTTATGGGCTCGCCGTCTTGCGGGCACAGTTCGTAATCTATCACGGCGAGATTGTCTTTCAGGTTTATGCCTCCCTGCGTCTTGCAGTCCTTCACACACAGGCCGCACGCGATGCAGGCTACCTTGCAGAGTTTTTTGGCGACAGGACCTTTGTCTTTATTGCGGCAATAAACGAAGAGAGTTCTGCTCTCGGGATGCATCTCGATTATGTCCCTCGGGCACGCCCTCGCGCACGCTCCGCAGCCAACGCACTTGTCGTAAAACACAACAGGCAGACCGTTCGAATCCATGGCCATGGCTTCATAATTGCAGGCCGAAACGCAATCGCCGTACTCGATGCACGAATAAGCGCAACCCTTTTCACCGCCCGTCAGATTGGCGGCGCTACAGGTCTTGTCTCCCCTATAAACCGCGTTCTTTACCGCCTCTGCCTCGCCTCCGCGGCAAAGCACGACCGCCAAAATCCGCTCGGCCTTCATTGAACCAACACCGAGGATTCCGGCTATCGCGTCGGCCACGGCCTGGCCTCCGGCGGTGCAGGAATTTATCGAGACCTGCTTAAGAGCTAACTTTTCGGCTAACATGGCGCAACCCGCGTAACCGCACCCGCCGCAATTGGTATTGGGAAGGGCTCCGAGGAGCTTCGTAACAAGAGGGTCTTCCTCGACATGGAACTTCTTCTCGGCTATGGAGAGGAACACCGCGAAGAATACGCCAAGGCCGCCCATTGCCAAAACAGATATAATAAAAGACGCGTCCAACATCTCAAACATGGCTCTTACACCCAGTTATTTAACATTAACCGCCAGTTGTTCATTATAACACTTCGAAATGTCAGTTACTATACCGAAAGAAGCCCGGCAAACCCCATGAAGGCAAGGGCTAACATGCCCGCTATAAGAAGCGCTATGGGAACTCCCTGAAGGGACTTCGGAACCTCCGCAAAGTCAAGCTCCTCGCGTATGCCCGACATTACGACAAGGGCTAACGTAAACCCTACCCCTGTGCCGACCCCGAAAAACACGCTCTCTATAAAACTGTATTCCCGCAGTGACGCGAAGAGCGCGAGCCCCAAGACCGCGCAATTCGTCGTTATTAGCGGAAGATATATGCCGAGGCTCCTGTAAAGCGGAGGGCTGGATTTTTTGATGAACATCTCGACAAACTGCACTAATGCCGCTATGGCGATTATGTAACTCACGGTCTGGAGAAACGGCAGGTTGTACTTTATGATGACGTATTCGTTCAAAAGCCACGTTATCACGGCCGTAAGCGTCATGACGAAGGTCGTGGCAAACCCCATGTTAACGGCGGTGTCGAGCCTCTTTGAAACGCCCAGGAAGGGGCAAATACCCAAGAAATAGGTTAAAACAAAGTTGTTTATCACGGCGGCTGATATGAATATGAGTATGACCCTCACTTCGACGCCCCCCTGTACTTAGTGAAGTAGTTAATGCCACCTATGAAAAGCCCGAGAGTTATGAACGCCCCGGGCGGCAGTATCATGACGACCCAGGGATTAAAGACATTCTCGCTCAGTATGACAAATCCGAATACGCTTCCCGAGCCGAGTATCTCCCTGATGACGCCGAGCACAAGAAGCACCCACGTAAAACCGATTCCTGTGCCAAAGGCGTCGGCCACTGACGGCACTATGCCGTTTTTGCAAGCGAATATCTCGGCCCTCGCCAGTATCATGCAGTTTACCACTATGAGCGCCACGTAGGCGCCGAGGGTCTTTGACATTTCCGGAAAATACGCCTGAAGATAAAAGTCCGCGAACGTGACGAAGGTGGCCATTATGAGCACGTACGCGGCAATCCTCACCCCTCCGGGCACTATGTTCCTTACCATCGAGACCATCGCGCTCGAACATATTACGACGAACGTCGAGGCGAGCCCCATGGCAAGCGCGCCGCTTGCCGAATTCGAAGTCGCGAGCGTGGGGCACATGCCCAAAACTATCACGGTTATCGTGTTCTCGGCCCAGAGGCCGTTTAAATACGCTGAAAAGGGATTTATTGTCTGCCATTGCCGCCCCCCTCTTCCGCCTCAGGCGAAGCGTTTTCCTCTTTTAGGATAGCAAGCACCACCGCGACCCTCGCGTTTACGGCGTTCACTATCGCCCGGCTCGATATGGTGGCCCCTGTTATGGCCTGAATCTCGTTTGGCTTCGTCGGCTTTTTGTTCTTCACGTATTCAATCTTCGGCTCTATGGAAAGCCCTTTGAACTGGCCGGTGAACTTCTCCTCCATTATCTTTGTGCCGAGCCCGGGCGTCTCCTTCTGGTTGAGCACCCTTAACCCGAACATGGTCTTTTTATCAATCTTAAGCCCGACCACCACCTCTATGGTTCCGGCAAAACCCGGCCCCTTCGCGGTAAAGGCATACCCGACAATATTGCCTGCCTCGTCCTTCCCGACGAATATCTTCACGGTTTCCGGGCCCTTCGCGCCAGGGATTGTTTTCTCCACCGTATCGTAGCTCTTCGATCCCTCAAGGACGGCGAATATCATCTTCTTTTCTTCCTCGATCTTGTTCTTGAGTATCCTCGGATGCACGCTGTGGTAAAACCCGGCGAGTATGGAGCCGGAAAGCACGGCAAAAACCGAAAGCACCACTATCATCTTCGCCGACTGGTTCATTTCGCCTTTACCTCGCCGAAAACAACCGGCCTCGTCCATCTGTTAAGAAGCGGCGTAATAGCGTTCATAAGGAGTATCGCATACATCACTCCCTCGGGGAGGCCTCCGAAAAGCCTTAATATGACCGTTATTATCCCCGCCCCTATGGCGAATATCCACTGCCCCGCCACGGTGGTCGGGGTCGTTACCATGTCCGTCAGCATGAACCACGCGCCAAGCATCGCGCCGCCGGGCAACACGTGAAAAAGCGGGTCAGTGTATTTAGCCGGGTTCAT
>JBBTLC010000109.1:0-4017 GCA_038068875.1 Deltaproteobacteria bacterium | reverse complement strand
CCCCTTTCCCTCGCGAGTTTGGTCTTTATCATGGTGAACATCCTTCTGTAATCCACGCGCTCGGTGTCAATGGACGCGGAATGTTTTTGGAGTATGCCCTCCACCTCGCGGTCGAGGTCTTCCTCTGCCTTTATGTCGGCCGTGAACACATCCGTCATTTTCTTCAACACGCTTGCCTTGTCGGTCTTTAGAGAGATGAGCTCTTTCTTGACGAGGGTTTCGAGGATAAGCAGCGTTATCTTTTCTATCTGTTCGACGGTGAGTTTCATATGTTGACTACTAAAACACAATTCGCCCCGGTATTCAAGTTCTTTGCCTGTTGACACGGCGTTTTTTTTGTGTTTTATTGTTTAAAATACACAAGGAGGTTTTGCCATGTTCATAAAGAAGGGTTGGTTCAGGCTTATCGCTTCGTATCTCGCCGTATTTTTATTCGTTGCCGCCGCAATACCCGCGAAGACTTACGCCTACGCGGCAGAAAGCATTGAGGTGTATTCGTCGAGGCAGGAGGACATGAATAAGGTTCAGAGGGCCTTGGAGTCCAAGATAGTGCAGGATAAGCTCGGTGAATTAGGGCTCACCAAGGACGAGGCAACGGCTAAGCTCGATAAGTTGAGCGACGCTGATTTGCACCAATTCGCCATGAACGTCGATAGCCTTGATGCGGGCGGGGACGGCGGCCTGGGGCTTATCATAGGGCTGCTCATAATAGCCATACTCGTCGTGGTGCTTTTGCATTTGACGAACCACAAGATACAAGTCTCGAAAAAGTAACACAATGACGGTAAGTCCCATGCGTTTATTGCCCGTTTTCTTGGCGCTCTTCCTTGCCGGTTGCGCCACGTACGGCGTAGAGGATGTCGTGCGCTCGGCGGGCATGGAGCCGGATAGGGCGGTTTTCATTGACGCCGTGCCTTTTTATAAACAGGATAAGTATATGTGCGGCCCCTCCGCCATTACGAGCGTCATGAATTATTACGGAAGCGCCGTTGATTTAAAGGAGGCTGAGGACGCCGTATACACCGGGAAACTCAAAGGCACCTTGCCCATAGACGTCGTCATATATGCCAAAGAAAAAGGCTTCGACGCGTCATACTACGAGGGCGGGCTCGACGACCTGAAAAAAAAGCTCAGACAGAAAACCCCTCTCATCCTTTTCGTTGACCTCGGTTACTTCAATTACAAGGTTGGCCATTACATAGTCGTTCTTGGTTACAGCGACGCCCTTGGCGTCGCTGTCGCGCATTGGGGAGTTGAAAAGGAGAAGGTGGTGGATTACGAATATCTTTTAAAGATATGGCAACGCACGGGTTATTCAACGATACTCCTTACGCCGAAAGGCCGGTTTAACGGGGAGAAGGGTTCCCAATGAGGGTAAAGGCGTTTTTAGCGGTGTTAGCGGTTATCGCGGTTTTTTTGTTGTCTTCCTGCGCACCGGTCTCGCGCGTCATAAAGCAGGACGCGGGGCCTCTTTCAGGGGCCGAGGAACTGCGTCTCGCCATGGCATACGAATCGAAAGAAATGTTAGAGCCCGCGCTTAAGAGTTACTCGAGGGTTTTGGATATCGAACCGTCGGAGGCGAGGGCGCACTTCGGCATGGGGAACGTATATCTCAAGATGCGCCGTTATGACGAAGCGGAGGAGCACTACAAAAAGGCCATAGAGCTCGACCCTGAGAAGGGGGCTTTCTATAATAACCTCGCGTGGCTTTACATAGAAACGGCTAATGTTATTACCGCCATGAGCATGGCCAACAGAGGCATGGCGCTCGATATGGAAAGGCGCTACATCTATCTCGACACGCTCGGCGTCGCGAACACGTTGCTTGCCAATTATTCCGCGGCTGAGATGTATCTTAAAGACGCCGCCTCTTCAGTGCCTCCCTCGGACGTGCGCGGACAACTCCACATATACACCCATTTGTTCGAAGTCTACGAAAAGCAGAATAAAAAGAAAGAGGCGGCCGAGGTGGGGGAAAAACTCAAAATCCTCCGCTCCGGCGTTCCCGTAACGCCGATTCCATGAGGGTCATTTACGGAATAAATCCCGTGAGGGAAGCCTTGAAGGTCGCCGGAGCCGGCCGCGGCATAGAAAACATCTTTGTTTGGGAAAGGCGCGAGGACAAGGTCATTCTCGATATAGCGAACGACGCGCGGCGTAAGGGAATAAAGGTCAAGATTGCTTCAAAGGAGAGGCTTACGGAGCTTTCCGGAGTCGAGAAACACCAAGGGGTCGTCGCGGTCTTCAAGGGAGAGTTCGCTTACTGCCACATAGAAGACGCGATAAAGGCGTGGAAGGATTCCGGAGGAAGGGCGCTCTTTTTGGTGTTGGATTCCATACAGGACCCGCAGAATCTGGGCTCTCTCATAAGGGCCGCGGCGGCATCCGGCGTTCACGCCGTCATCATACCCAAGGACAGGGCCTGTCAGGTAACCGCCGCGGTAACAAAGGCCTCGGCAGGGGCCACGGAACTCGTCATGATAGCGAGGGTAACGAACTTAACGAATACCCTATCCGACTTAAAGGAAGAAGGAGTGTGGACAATCGGCATAGAGGCAGGGAGCGGCAAAAGCCTCTACTCAGTTGACATGTTGACCGATATAGCCATAGTCGTGGGGAGCGAAGGGAGCGGCATAAGGCGTCTCGTCAGGGAAAAGTGCGACATCACGGCGCAAATCCCGATGAAGGGCACACTTAATTCTCTTAACGCGGCGCAGGCCGGCGTCGTCGCTCTTTTCGAGGCCGGGCGGCAGCGGGGGTTCTCGTGAGGGGCCTTACGGCCGGACTTATCCGCGAGGCAAAGGCCGCGGCAGAAGGCGTCATTCGTCCCACCCCGCTCGTTTATTCGACTTCATTTTCCTTTCTTTTCGGCGCGGACATATACCTGAAACTCGAAAACCTCCAGAAGACCGGTTCTTTCAAGCCCCGCGGCGCGTATAACAAGATACGCTCTCTGACCAACGAAGAAAAGAAAAGGGGCGTTATCGCGGCGTCATCCGGCAACCACGCCCAGGGTGTGGCGTGGGCCGCCTCTTTTTGCGGGATAAAATCAACCATAGTCATGCCCGAAACCGCGCCCATAACAAAAAGGGTCGCAACCGTTGGCTACGGCGCGTCCGTTGTGTCACACGGAAGTTCATTTGATGAGGCCTGCGCGAGGGCAATCGAGATAGCCCGTAAAAAAGGTCTTACCTTCATCCATCCTTTTGACGACGAATTAGTCATGGCCGGGCAGGGGACAATCGGGCTTGAGATACTCGAGGCCCTGCCCGACGTCTCGACAATTATCGTTCCTGTCGGAGGAGGCGGGCTTATATCCGGCATAGCGACTGTTGTTAAAGAGATAAGAAGAAGCGTAAAGGTTATAGGCGTTCAAGCGCGCCGTAAAGACAGCGCGTCCACCATAGCCGACGGCATCGCGATAAAAAAAATCGGCAAAAAGACCTCTCCCGTAATCAAGAAATACGTTGACGATATATTGCGCGTTGGAGAAGATTTTATAGCCGAAGCCATATTGAAGCTCATGGAAAGAAAAAAATTGGTCGTAGAAGGGGCAGGCGCAATTGGCCTTGCCGCCCTTATGGAGGGAAGAGTAAGAGCGAAGGGAAAGACAGTCATAGTTTTAAGCGGCGGCAACATAGACGTTACGACCCTCGACAGGGTGATAAGGCTCGGGCTTTTGAAAGAGGGGCGCGTCGCGAGGATTGCGGTCGAGATAGCGGACGTGCCGGGCGCCTTGGCTAATCTTACCTTTGAGATAGCCGCTTTAAAATCCAACATCCTCCACGTAACTCACATGAGGGACGCAATCGAAGTGAGCGTCGGCAGAACCAAGGTCGAACTTATCCTTGAGGTCGAGGACGATTCTCACGCAAAGAGGATAAGAAAAAGGCTTAAGCAAAAGGGATACGAGATTGATGGCGGCGCATAGTCCTACCCCATGTCCCCCGAAAGAGTCCTTCCCGCCATAAGGTGCATATGCAGGTGAAACACGGTCTGGCCGCCTTCCTTGTTGGT
>JBBTLC010000108.1:0-2722 GCA_038068875.1 Deltaproteobacteria bacterium | reverse complement strand
AAGAGGATTTTTATAACATATTCCGGTCGGATTTGCAACGAGGGGGTAAGATAAGTAATGTATCATATCTTGTGTCAATTTTGTAGGGTGGGCACAGCCCACCAAAATATCGGATACTCAATCCTGTAAACGGTGGGCATTGCCCACCCTACTCGACTTCAACCCTAAAGGGTCGAGTTACCTTGCCTCCTCCAGCACCCCTTTCAAAATCCCCATCATCTCGTCCACCTCTTTTTCCGTGACGATCAAGGCGGGGATGAAACGGAGCACTGTCTCACCTGTAGAGTTTATTATAAGCCCTTTTTCAAGGCACTTGTTCACGATGTCCCCTGCCGGACGGTCGAGTTCCACCCCTATCATAAGCCCCTTGCCGCGTACTTCCTTTATGAACGGATATTGCTTCTTGAGTTCAAGCAACTTTTTAAAGAGATATTCGCCGACCTTGCGGCAATTATCAAGCACTCCTTCTTCGAGAGTAACTTTTATCGCGGCTATGGCCGCGGCGGTAACCAGGAAATTCCCTCCGAATGTCGAGGCGTGGGTTCCCGGAGAAAAGGCCTCCGCCACCTCGTCAACCGCCAACATCGCCCCTATTGGCGCCCCTCCTGCGAGACCCTTGGCAAGCGTCATTATGGGAGGCGTAACGCCGAAGTTCTCGTATGCGAAAAGAGTACCCGTCCTTCCCATGCCTGTTTGAACCTCGTCGAATATGAGGAGAATCCCCTTTTCATCGCAAAGGGAACGCAACCCTTTGAGATAGTTTTCAGAGGGCACGTTTACGCCGCCCTCGCCCTGAATCGGCTCTATCATTATGGCCGCGGTCTTTTCGTCCACAGCCTCTCGCGCGGCATTGAGGTCGTTAAAAGGCACGTAAGTGAATTTCTCGATAAGAGGCTCGAACCCGGCCTGAATCTTTTTCTGTGCCGTGGCCGCCATCGCGGCCATGGTTCTGCCGTGGAAGGACTTTTCCATTGTTATTATCTTAAACCTCCCCGTGCCTTTGTTGCTGAAATACTTTCTCGACAGTTTTATCGCGGCCTCGTTGGCCTCGGCTCCGGAGTTGCAAAAAAACGCCTTGTGGGCGAAGGAATTCTCGCAAAGGAGTTTCGCGAGTTCCGCCTGCGGCCCTATGTAGAAGAGGTTCGAGGTGTGCATAAGGGTTTCGGCCTGCTTTTTTATGGCCTCCACGACCTTCGGGTGGCAGTGCCCAAGGTTACAGACCGCGAGACCCGAGACGAAGTCCAGATACTCCCTTCCGTCCTCGTCCCAAAGCCGCACCCCCTTGCCTCTCGCGAACGCCACGGGAAAACGCCTGTAAGTGTCGCAGACGTGGTTTTTCGTTAGTTCCATTACGTCTTTGTTTGACAATCCGGCCTCCGTTTCAATTCCCTTATTCCCGGTAAAATGATGAAAAATGCCACACCGAACTCTTTTATCGCGTCTCGCTGAACCCTGCCCTGAGCCCTCAAACAGGTCATACTTTTTCTCCCCTCCCTTTTGATGGGAGGGGCCGGGGGGAGGGTGAATTCTGTCTTTCTCTTTTCCACCTCACCCTACCCTCTCCCCCAAGGGGAGAGGAAGAAAAAAATTATTATAAACATTCCCGGGCAAGAAACAATAAAAATTATTTCGCCCGAAAAACGGTCATTGATTTTTTTACGATTTCCTTACGGCCTTTAAAATCCTGTCTATGCCTTCAAGGTCTTTCTTTATCTCAAAAAATTCGTAAAGCCCCGTATCCGAAACTATTCTTTTCACGTCCTCCGCCTCTCCGAAACCTATCTCCATGAGAAGCGTTCCGCCCGGCTTAAGATACTTCGGGGCATCGAATATAATGCGCCTTATGGAAAATAATCCGTCCGTTCCTCCGTCGAGCGCCATGCGAGGCTCATGGAGCCTCACCTCGGGCGGAAGGGTTTCGATGTCTCCGGTTTTTATGTAAGGAGGGTTGGATGCTATGAGGTCGAATGAGAATTCAAACCCACTAGCCTTTAGCGAAGCGAAAAGGTCTCCCTCCAAAAACGTGATGCTCTTTTCGACGTTATTTAAAACAGCATTCTCTTCGGCTATCGCAAGGGCCTTTGGCGAGGCGTCTATCGCGATAACGCAACTGCCGTGGATTTCTTTCGCAATGGCAATCGCTATGCAGCCGGAGCCCGCGCAAAGGTCGAGCACGATGGGATTTTTTACGCCTTTAAGGGCTTTCAGGGCCTCATCGACTATCTCTTCTGTTTCCGGTCTCGGTATCAGAACGTCGGGCGTTACCTTTATCGGGTATCCGTAAAACTCCGTCTCTCCGAGTATGTATTGAAGAGGCTCGCGGAGAATCCTTCTTTCAAGCCAGCCCTTTAAAAGTTCTTTCGAAGAATCTTTGAGTTTTCTGTCGCGGATGGTGAGAAGAACGGAGGGTCTTTCACCGCACGCGGAAGCCACCATAAAAAGCGCCTCTGTCGCGGCGTCCTCCATGCCGGATTGCCTTAAGAGTTCTTCGGCCTTTTTAAGGGCATCGAAGATATCTTCCGTCTCCGGCATCTACCCTGTTATCACGGTGCCGACTCCGGCGTCCGTAAAGACCTCGAGAAGCACCGAATGTTCGACGCGGCCGTCAATTATATGGGCGGACGAGACGCCGTTTTTAACCGACTCCATGCAGCAGCCAAGCTTCGGAACCATTCCTCCGACCGCTATCTTCTTCTTTATGAGGGTCTTCGCCTCGGCTGTG
>JBBTLC010000107.1:0-1465 GCA_038068875.1 Deltaproteobacteria bacterium | reverse complement strand
TTCCCGTCCGCCATTATTATTGGCGGAAGCGGGAATCCATGTTTCATTATTTCGTTCCCCCTCACACTACCCTCTCCCTCAAAGGGGAGAGGGATTAAAAAAACCTCTTTCTGCCATTCCCGCTCCGCCTCCGTGACCAAAAAGAAAAAGGGGGGCAATTGCTTGCCCCCCTTTTCAAACTCGTTTGATATTTTCCGTTACTTGCAGCAGCGCGACATCTTCTTCTTGGCCGGTTTCTTTGCAGCGGCCTTCTTCTTCGCCGGAGCCTTTTTCTTCGTCGCCATCTGAATTACCTCCTTGGATTTTCGTTATGAACGAGAAATATCTTATGAATAAATTTACCAGCAAAATTTATTCCTGTCAACCTTTATTGTCCTCGCGGACGGTCCGCCCGCCAATCAGTAAGGCGGGCGGATGAATTAATAAACCGCTATGGTGTGCATCTTTCTCCTCCCATTTATAAGGGGCTAGGCTCCAGTTGCCGCGCGAAACGCAATGCAACTGGAAGTGGTGGGATAAAAAGACAAAAGAAAAAACCTCCCCCTTCCCCTCCTTGGTAAGGAGGGGAGAAAAAAATCTCCTCCCCTTTGTAAGGGGAGGCCGGGTGGGGTAAAAACAAACTCAAGACAACCTCCCCGCTTCCCCTTGCATTGTCCGCCTGCGGCGGACGCAAGGGGAGCCTGCCTCCTTGTTAAGGAGGGGAGTTAAAGAGGCAAATAAAACATTATGGATGCAGAGCCCGACCCGCCTTATGGGGCGGGTACCCCGCGCAATATTAAGCGTGGAGGTCACCCCTGCTTCTTCGGGCCTAATATATGGTAGAAACTGAAACAGACAAGCCCCGCGACAAAACTCCACGAGAGAATGAGAAATATCCACGCCTTAAAACTCATGACTTTTTATTCCTCCTTCTCTTCCAGGCGACCTCGACCAGGACGACGTGCAATGCGAGAAGCGCGATTAAATAAACCCTCGCGGCCCACACGCCCGCATCTTTGTTCGCGAATTTGCCGGGCAGTTCCTGCCATCCCCAGCCGATTAGAATCATGAGTATAAAGAGCGGGGTTATGTATTTTATGACGTAGTAGAAAATCCCCGGTATTCTTACTTTCGCGCCCCTATTGACCTCTTCCCACGCATTTTCTCCGCCGAATACCCAGAAAAAGAGCACAACCTCGAAGAGCGCGAGGAACACGAGGCCGAACGTCCCGGCCCAGAAGTCGAGTTCGTCGAGGCTTCCTTTTACGAAGGCCGGAAGCAAAACCGAAACCGCAAAGAATATTCCGAGCGTGATGACGGCCTTGTGGCGCGAAAATCCCAATTCGTCTTCAAGGAACGCCACGGCCGGCTGCGCAAGCGCGACTACGGAGGTAAGCCCCGCCAAAAACAAAAGGAAGAACCAGAGGCACCCGAAGTAATCTCCCGCGGGCATGTGCGTGAATATAGCCGGCATGCTGATAAAGCC
>JBBTLC010000106.1:0-4642 GCA_038068875.1 Deltaproteobacteria bacterium | reverse complement strand
CACCCCAACCCTCTCCGGGGCACCCGCCCCATAGGGCGGGTCGGGGGAGAGGGAGATTCCAGGTGCTTTGTCTTTTTTGTTCTCCGGACTGGCCCTTTAACGCCTCGGTCTGCCCGTTCTGTCATTCCCGTCCGCCATTATTATTGGCGGAAGCGGGAATCTAGAAAAAGCACTTATAAAAAGAACTGGATTCCCGTTTCCACGGGAATGACAAGATAAAAGCAATTACAAAAATAGAACTGTCATTTGCTTTGTTTTTTTTGTTCTCCCGATTGTCCCTTCAACGCCTCGGTCTGGTAAAAGGCTATGAGGTTATCGGTCAGTTCCTGAAAATCCCCGTCCATTACCTCGGAAAGCCTGTGGAGGGTAAGCCCTATCCTGTGGTCAGTGACCCTGTTCTGGGGAAAATTATAGGTGCGTATCTTCTCCGACCTGTCGCCCGTGCCTATCTTCATCTTCCTCTCGGACGCGATTTTTTCATTCTGCTCCCGCGTCTTTTTGTCGAGAAGGCGGGAGAGGAGTATCTTCATGGCCTGCTGGCGGTTTTTGTGCTGGCTCTTTTCGTCCTGACAGTTTACCACTATGCCCGAGGGGATATGGGTCATCCTTACGGCTGTTTCGACCTTGTTGACGTTCTGCCCGCCGTGGCCGCCCGCCCTGAAGGTGTCAACGCGGATTTCGTCCGGCTTTACCTCTACCTCGACCTCTTCGGCCTCGGGCATCACCGCGACCGTGACGGTCGAAGTGTGGCGTCTGCCGGACGCCTCGGTCTCCGGAACGCGCTGAACCCTGTGGACTCCGCTTTCGTATTTGAGAAACGAGTACGCGCCGCGCCCTTCTATTATGGCGATTATTTCCTTAAAGCCGTTAGGCCCGGTCGGGCTGGAGCTTAATATCTCGGTTTTCCATTTGCGCCTTTCGGCGTACCGCGAGTACATCCTGAATATCTCGGCCGCGAAGAGCGCTGATTCGTCGCCGCCCGCGCCGGCGCGTATCTCGATTAGGATGTTTTTTTCGTCGTACGGGTCAGTAGGAAGAAGCATGACCTTTATGCGGGACATGACCTCATCCCGCTGCTTTTCAAGGAGAGGGAGTTCTTCCTTCGCGAGGACGCGGAGGTCTTCGTCCTTGCCTTCGATGATAAGCCTGTTTTCCCTTATCTCCGAGTCGAGCCTTTTGAGTTCTCTGTACGCCTCTACCACTTTTTCGAGATGAGCGCGCTCCTTGGAGTACTTCTGGAACCTCTCCTGCTCGGAGATGACCTCCGGAAGGGTGATGAGTTCCGAGAGCTCTATGAATCTTTTTTCGGTTTCTTCGAGTCTTTCAGTCAGCATAGGGTTATGGGTAAAACAGTCATTAGTTACCGGTAAAACAGTTATCAGTTAACCGATAACCGTCCACCGATAGCCTATCTAAAGATTCTTGAACTTTTCTCTTATCCGGAGCGGTTTTCCGCAGGTCATATCGCCCTCAGAGCAGGGGCCCGAAACGCACGCCGGTCCGGCCGAGGCGAAGATGAAAGGGGCTTTTTTCTTGGCAAGCGAGAGCATCCTTGTTGCCGTCTCCCGTATTTCCCACTGCGCCCTCTCGCAACAGCGGAGCGTGAAGAAGTGAAGGAGTTCCCTCGCGTTCATCGTGACGATTATTCTCGTTCCGGCGGCGTTCGGGAGTATGTAACGCGCGTCCTCTTTGGGGATGCCCGCAAGGACGAGTTCGGAATAAAAGCCGTGGATGGTCTTGGCGAAGTCGCGGAATTTTTTGGAGGCCTTCGGGTTATTTTTGATGGAAGGCGGAACTATGAATTCCTTGAAGTCTCTCAAATCCACGTACCGCTGGCTCTGCTGGGAATACGAGGCCAGACGGTGGCGCACCAATTGGTGCGTCATGGCCCTTGAAACGCCCTCTATGCCGAAGGTGAAGCTCGCGTGTTCAAGCACGGAGAGATGCCCCATCTTGAGGATTCTCGCGAGGAACTTTTCAGTGGACGAGCCGCGAACCTTCTTTTCCAGTTCTCCTATCGCGGAAGGCGAGTAGCAGAGTTTCGCGGCCAGCGTGACCGTCTTTTCCGGCTGCGGCGTGAACTTGAGAAGGGTAACCTTCAAGGCCGATCCTTCTTTCCGTCAGGCCTGTTTTTTCGCGTACTTCCGCCTGAATCTTTCTATCCTGCCGGCCGTGTCCATGAGTTTTACCTTGCCGGTAAAAAACGGATGGCACTTCGAGCAGATATCCACGGACAGGTCCTTTTTGGTGGAGCGGGTAGCGGCCTCCGTGCCGCAGGCGCAGTGTATCCGGGCCTCTTCGTAGTTAGGGTGAATTCCTTCTTTCATAAAGCGATATCCCTCCGTAGTTCGTTAAGTATGTTATCATAACAGATAGAGTTTTTGAATTCAAGCGAAAAGAGACGCGTAGGGGCACGATGCATCGTGCCCCTACAATCTTTGCGGTTTTTATTCATGGTTTCGTGGCGCGGCATTGACAATCCGCCTCTTGAAAAGTTATACTGGAAAAACAGATGACAAGGCTTGCCGAATCCATAAAATCCCTCAATGAATCGAGTTACGTCCTTATCGTAATAGCCTTAGGCGTAGTGGTGTATGCGTCCCTAAGCGTGGTTTTGCCGTCCCCGGTTAATGTGATGGAGGTCAGAAACCTCGTTACCGCGAAAGAGTGCGTGGTGGACGGGAACTGCCTCTCAACTACCATGAACGGGCTTACGAGGGTAAGAAAACCTCCTCTTCCTTCATGGGTGGCCGCCGCCATGATGAGCCTTTCCGGCGAAACAAATAGCGTCTATCCGCCGAGAATACCGAGCATTTTCCTGACGGCCCTTTTCGGGGTTTTCGTGTATTTTTTGTCGAAACTCTGGCTTGACGGGCTGAGAAGTTTTACCTCTGCCGTCATTGTCTTAACCTCCTACGTCATACTGAACGAGGGGTGGAGGGCCGCTTGGGACATCTATACCCTGACCTTTGCCGCGGGAGGTTTATGGCTCATGTGCGCGGCGCTTTTCAAGGATAAGCCTCCGGTCGCGTGGCTCATGGCGTCCGGAGTTCTATGGGGTCTGGCTTTCCTGAGCAAGTGGCATTTTACCGTATATGCCGTGCTGACGCCTTTTTTAGCGGCGCTTTTCTTCTCAAAGCTCAAGACCGGTTTCAAATGGAAGTATTTGCCGGTTATCGGGACAGTGGCGCTCGCGACCGGTCTTTCGTGGCCGGTCTATATGTATTTCGTCAATCCGGAAAGTTTTTCCTTTGTTGACGAGACTGCCGCTGTTTCGATGAGGGAGTTCGGGCGCACCGTCTATTATTACGCCCTTTTTCCTTTTATGGCGTTCCCGTGGACGTTTCTCGTGTTCGGGACTTTTGCGTCATGGTTTTCCGGGGAAAGCAGAAGAATCCTTTTGTCCGAAGACGAGCGCGAAAGGATGAGTTTTTTTCTTCTTTGGTTCGCCTTCGCTCTCGTTCTTCTTACCATCGAGCCCTCGAAGAAACTCCGCTACGCCATGCCCCTTGTCATGCCCGCCGCCCTTTTTGTTTCCGTCTTTTCAGGGGCGCTCGAAAGGGGAGGAATCGCCTCGGCGCCGCCCCTTATAAGGGCGTTTTGGAAGGCGCACGTGTTCTCTATTTCAATATTGGCGCTTTTTATCGTCGTGATGAGCGTCTTGGCGGTATTCTTGCTCGACATGCCGAGTTATCTTCCTATCGCGGCCGCGCCTCTCGCCTATATTTCTTATAGGGTGATGCGGCATAAGTATTCCGTCATCGAGGTAAACTTATGCGCCGCGGTCATGGTCGCGCTGGTGTGTTTCGTGTTGGCCGTGGCGGGCGGAAGTCTTTTTGGCGGCCGGATTGACGAGATACGCGCGTCCGGTGATATGGTTTCGAGGCTGTCGGCGGGCTATGATAAACTTTACTTATTCGTTAACGATACGAGGGCGGCTTGGGCGGTCAGGCGCACGGCCTACGAGGTTGAGCCGGTCGGGATTCGAATAGAAAAGTTTCCGGCTCTTATTCTGGTTGAGGAAAATAGCATGCACCATCTGATTCCGTGGGCCAAGGAGAGGGGCATCTCGCACAAGGAAACCTATAATTTCCTCTACGACCCCCGAGGAGAGAGGGCGCTTCTTTTAAGGCTTACGAAAGAATAAGGGTTTGGTTTGTGTTTAATTCCGAGCTATTTGCTCATCGAGGACAGGAAATCTTTGTTCGACGTGGAGTGATTCACCTTATCCAGCAGGAATTCCATGCTCTCCACCGGGTTAAGCGGCTGCAAGACCTTCCTCAATATCCAGATGCGGTTCAGGTCTTCCTTGGCGATGAGGAGTTCTTCTTTTCTCGTGCCCGACTTGTTCACGTCTATGGCCGGGAATATCCTTCTTTCCGCGAGTTTTCTGTCAAGCACTATTTCCATGTTGCCCGTGCCCTTGAATTCTTCGAATATTACCTCGTCCATCCTGCTTCCGGTCTCGATGAGCGCGGTCGCTATTATGGTAAGGCTTCCGCCTTCTTCGATATTTCTCGCGGCTCCGAAAAACCTCTTGGGTTTATGGAGGGCGTTCGAATCGACTCCGCCCGAGAGCACCTTGCCGGAGGGCGGCACGACCGTATTATACGCCCTCGCGAGTCTCGTTATGCTGTCCAAT
>JBBTLC010000105.1:0-4399 GCA_038068875.1 Deltaproteobacteria bacterium | reverse complement strand
CGGAAGAAAGAAGAAAACTTCTCTTGAAGACCGCCGACATGTTAGCAAAGGCCGGGAAGCCCGATAGGCTTACAACCCTCATTGACTCCGGAACGGAAGCCGGACACATAATTGACCGGGACAAACCGGCATTCCTTTTCAGGCTCGCCATGGCCGAGCTTGCCTCCGGCGACGAGGGCAAAGCCTACTCGACGCTAAAGGCGTTATCCAAAGACAAACTCGACCCGTTCCACGCCGCGAAAGCGGCATTTGCCGCGTCAAACATGAAACTCGACGAATATCTGGAGACAAAGATAAAAGACCCGGTAACGGCCTCCTTCGAGAAGAAGGAGAGCAAAATGAAAGAACTCCTCGCCGGCTACGGCGCGGCGATAAAGAGCGGATACGCGGAATTTATGGCGAGTAGCTTTTACAATATGGGCATGGTCTTGGAAGACTTCAAAGACTCTCTTCTTTCGTCGTCCCGGCCTTCGGACCTTTCGGACGATGAACTGAAGGAATACGATTATCTCCTCGAAGAAAAGGTTTACCCATTGGAAGAAGAGGCCATAAGATCTTACAGGGGTTCGCTTAAGGCGTCATTCGAGCACGGGGAGCTTCAAAGCAACGGCTATGGCGAAAAGGCCCTCTCTAAACTCGCCGTCTTGAAGCCCGCCCTTTACAAAAGGGACATCCTGTCGAAAGAGTTCGTTGTCATAGACCCTCCGGCAGAGCCCTACGCAAAGGAAGAATCGAAGGAGTTCTTCTCGCTTTTAAACTCCGCGAACCTCTACCACACGAGAAAAGAATTGTCCGGCGCGCTCTGGCTCTACAAAAAGGCCGAGACCATCATTCCGGAAGACCCGTATCTCAACTACAACATGGGAATACTCCTCATGAAAAACAAGGATCAGGCCTCAGTCGAAAAACTCGGAAAATCCCTGACGTTAAAAGACGCTAACCCCGAGGTCCTGGAGGCCTACGCGTACTCGATATTCCTTTTCAACGACGTGAAAGACGCCCTCGCCTTTTACGAAGACCTCGTGAAAAACCGGAGCGAGCTTCCTTGGCCGCACAAAAACTCGGGCATAATATACGAAATCTTCGTTGAGGACTACGCAAGAGCGCTCGAACGGTACAAGACCTACCTGGCGGCCGCGGGCAAAGACGGCGTTCAAACGGGACAATGGATAGCGCTCATCGAGGAGAGACTGCAGAAAAGTTACCCCCTTTTACAAAGGGGCGGGGTCCCCACGCCAAGCGGCGTGGGTCGGGGTGATTAATGAAAAACCTCCGCTTTATATTTATCGCGATATTTGTTTTAATGATACTGCTTGCGCCCGGCCGTTCCCTCGCCATCGAAGCGGCAGACGAAAAAAACGCGGTTATGGAACGGGTAATAAGAATAGAAGGCACGGTCGAGAAGCCGAGGGTCATATTCATAGTGCCCAAGGCGAAGCTCTGGTCGGGTAGCATAACGGATAAGAGTTACAGGGACGAATTTTTGAAGCCGCTTTATCCCGGTGACGCGGCGTTTAAGGAAATAACAACGGAAAAATAAGGAGGGAAACAAATGGGAATGTTCGCAACGTTTATGCGCGAAGGCGGGGTGTTCATGTACCTGATACTCGTCGTGTCCATGATGGGGACGGCGATAGCGGTGGAGAGAATTATCTGCCTTTTCTTCAAATACTCCGCCGACGCGGATATGCTATGGAAAAAAATCAGCAAGGCAATCGCGGACAATAATATCGAGAGCGCGAAGTCTTTTTGCCGAGGCGGCGCCGCGCCGATAGCGCGGGTCTTTGACAAGGCCCTTCAAAACTGCGGCAAAAGCGAAAGGGAACTGCAAACGGCCGTGGACGAGGTGTCGCTCGAGGTGATACCCGACATAGACAAAAGGGTTTCATACCTCGCGATGCTGGCAAATATCGCGACGCTTCTCGGACTCTTGGGCACCATACAAGGACTCATACAGGCGTTCCAGGCCGTAGGGAGCGCCGACCCCACGCAGAAGGCCTCGATACTCGCAGGAGGCATATCCATAGCGCTCTACACTACGGCCTTCGGACTCGTCGTAGCGATACCGATACTCATAGCCTATTCCATCCTTCAATCCAAGGCGCACAGGCTGGTTGACGACATAGACGAGTTCTCCGTAAAGATAATAAACCTTCTATCGAAGAGTTTTGGCGACAGGAGGGGCAATGTCTCGTAGGCCGACGGCAAGACGGCGGCTCTCGAGTCTTTCTCCGGATCTGGATTTGATACCGGTAATGAACCTCTTTATGGTTTTGATACCGTTTCTGCTCCTTACGGCGGTCTTCGCCAAGACCGTCGCGATAGACATCTATCTTCCGCAGATATCGGAAGAAGGAGCCGGAAAGTCCGCCCCCCCGCATGAGGTGCTTACCGTCAGGCTCAATAAAAACGGCTTTGTCTTCGGAGGCCTCGGAAGATTCATCGCGCCGGTCGAGAAAAAAGGCGAAAGGTACGACTTCGAACTCTTGAGCAAAAGACTTCTCGAACTTAAAAAAAACCATCCGGACAAAGACGAAGTGATTTTGCTCTTCGACCCGGCGACGCCTTACGAACTCGTGATAAAACTCATGGACGCCACGAGAGAAGCTGTAACGAAGGAAAACGGCATACCAGCGACAAAAAGACTTTTTCCGCTCGTCTCGGTCGGCGAGAACACGTAGGAGAGGTTCTCCCCTTTCGGGGCACCCGCCCAAAAGGCGGGTCGGGGGAGACAGAGGGGATTAAGAATAACCATGCCGGCATCACCCACAAGAAAAAGGCGCAGGGAAAAGTCTCCCGCCGTGGCCTATCTGAGCCTTGTCTCGCTCATGGACATGTTCACCATAATCCTCATATTCCTTATGCATTCTTTCTCGGCAAGCGGCGAAACGGTTACGACAACGAAAGAATTCCGCCTCCCTGTCTCTACCGCGACCGAGGCCGTGAAGCCCCGGCTTCTCGTGCAGATAACGGCTAAAGATATAGTCGTCGAAGGCGAGCGCGTGGCTGGAACGGACTCTGCCGCGGCGGAAGGACTCATGATAGAGCCGCTTTACTTAAGGCTTAAAAAAGAGGCGGAGAAAACCCTTTTCATAGCCGGCGTAAACCCCTCCCTCGAACTCTCGCGGGAGGTCGTGATACTCGGCGACAGACACATACCCTTCAACCTCCTTCAAAAGGTCATGTACACCTGCGGTCAGGTGGGCTACAACAATATCTCGCTCGCGGTGATGTCTCTTGAATAAAGAAGAAAAAGAACTCGTAATACGCTTCAGGATACAGGGGAAAAAGGAAGAGACCGCCGTCTGGAAGGACTCTCTCACCCTCGGGAAAGAATACGGGTGCGACATAAAATCCAACGCCCCCTACCTCCCCTCGTCTTACGTCTTCATGAAAAGCAAAGGCAAAGGCGAAACGCTCTACCTCATGGAAGGCATGGAAGGAGAGCTCCGCAGGGTTAACGAATCGATAAATCTCAGGTCCCTTATGAAGCTCGGGATTCTGGAAAAAAAGCACGACCTTTACCTCCTTGACATAACCCCCGGCACACGCGTGGAACTGCGGGTCGGGGACGCGGAACTAACTATTGAACATATAATCGTCCCCGCGCCTCCGGCCGCGCGTAAAGCGGAAGATGAACTCCGGCCGTTGACGCCGCGCGACCGGTTTTTCTGGACAATTATCGCCGCGTCCGTGCTCTTGCACGCGTCTTTCGCCTACTACCTGAACACCCTCCCTTTAAAAAAAGAAAAGACGCTTGACGAGATGCTCAGCGCCATGCCGCAGCGTTTCGCGCGCCTCATACTAAGCCCCAAGCAGACCGTGGCGCGGGAAAAAACGCTTGAAAAGCCGAAAGAAGAGCCAAAAGAGAAAGAGGCAAAAGAGGAGGTCAAGGAAAAGAAGCCCGGTAAAGAAGAAAAGGCGGAGCCGCCGCCGCGGAAACCCGAACCCAAACCGGAGCTCGCTAAAAAGGTCGGGGGTAAGGGCCTCTTGGGCGTCATAGGCGCGAAGGAAGGATTCCTGTCGGGCGTAAAGAACGAAAGGCTCTGGAGGGACGTTGACAGTCTTATATTAACGGCGAAAAGCGCCGAGGCCTCCGACGACCCTCTCGCCGGCATGGGCGCGGGCGATAGGCCTTCGATTGACATATCAAGCGAATGGAAAACGGCCAAAAAGACGGAACGCGAGATGTTAAAAGAAAGAAAAGACCTCGCCGGACGCGACGAAAAAACCGTTCTTGCCAAAAGACAGCGGCAGGAGGCGGAGGTCTATAAAACGGTCAGGTCTTACTCCGGAGGGCTTAAATACCTCTACAACACGGAACTCAGAAAGAACTCATTCCTTAAAGGGGCGATAACCGTAAAGATAGCGATATCGCCGGACGGGCGCGTCGAAAAGG
>JBBTLC010000104.1:0-2457 GCA_038068875.1 Deltaproteobacteria bacterium | reverse complement strand
CTCGAGGGTTTCCGGCTCGCTGTTGATGCCGAACCTGAGCCTTATTATCTTATTTTCTTTGGCATCGAGGACTGAAAGCCATTTTTTAAGCTCCTCGGTTTTCATCTCGGCGCTGATCGAGTCCACCGGAGAGAGAGCCTTTTCGTCCTCCAGCCTGTCGAGGAGAGTTTCGTCGGTATTGTCGTGAAGGGCCGTATCCATAGAGAGGCTCTTACGAGTGATTATCGAAAGCTTCTTCAGATACCTGCCGCTTATTCCCATATCCGCGGCAAGTTCCGTCGTTGACGGCTCCCTATTATACTTCCTTCTGAATTCGGTTTCAACCTTGGTCATCTTGAATATGTCGTTCGAGACGTGTATGGGGAGCCGGACGATGTCGGCCTGATTGAGTATAGCCCTTTCCACGGATTGCCTTATCCAGTACGTCGAGTAGGTCGAGAACTTGCAGCCTTTCGCGTGCTTGAATCTTTCGACCGCCTTTATAAGCCCTATATTGCCTTCTTCTATTAGGTCCTGGAACGGAAGACCCCTCCCCATGTACCTCTTGGAGATATTTACGACAAGCCTCAAATTACCTTCGATCATTTTTCGTCTCGCCGCCTTATCGCCTCTGCCTATGCGTTCCGAGAGTACCTTTTCGTCGTCGGCCGTCAAAAGAGGATACTTTCTTATGTTGTCGAAATATGCCTTTATGGCGTCGGTAAAGACGTAAGAGGCGGTCTTTGCTGATAGTTTTTGATAAACTCCGGCGAAGTGGTTTTGGGATTTAAAGGCAGGGGTATTTTTTTTATTTATAGCCATGTTACCCGTTAACGCTCCTCTCTCTTTATCAAAGGCTGATGCGGTCAGGGTGAAGGCTATTTAATAATTACCGTAACTTTATACAATAAAATATGTATTATGGCAAGAAAAAAAGCGGATTTCCGGTTTTCTTGCCCTGACGCACCTCGAAGTGAACATGATAGGCCTCGGCGTTCCCGGTATCTCCGACAAGGGCTATGGCCGAGCTTTTCTTTACCTTTTCCCCTGCTTTTACGAGATTTTTTTCGTTATGGGCATAAACCGTATAGAAGTCTCCGGCGTGTTTTAGTATCACGACGTTTCCGTATCCTTTCATGCCGTTATTCGCATAGACAACCGTGCCGGATTCCGAAGCCAGAATAGGCGTATTCCTCGGCGCGGCTATGTCTATGCCCTGATGCATGACGTCGTTCCTCATGCCGTAAGGAGAGACGACAGTGCCTTTTACCGGCCACGCGAACTTGCCCTTTTCAACGACGACTTTTCTGCTTTTCAAAGGAGGCGAAGGTCGCGATTTATCCGCCTTGCGGGTCCGACCCACGCCGCTTCGGGGTACCCGCTCGGAGAGCGGGTCGGGTCGGACTCTTGGGATAAAAAGCCTCTGCCCTTTTTTAATCTGTGTGTGGTCTTTTATGTTATTGGCTTCGGCGAGGTCCTGCAAATCCACGCCGTAGGCGTGGGCTATTCCCCAAAGGGTCTCTCCCTTGCCTACTTTGTGGAATACGCCCTTATTGGAATGAGTCGTCGCGCATCCCGCTACGCAGAGATACGTAGTTATTAAAAATACTATGACGTTTTGCTTCCACATGACCTCTTATATCAAAACGCCCCCGAGGATTAAAAACCCGATTATCAGGAGCGCGATGAATACGAACGTAAAGACATTGAAGTACTTGTCTATGTAGGCTTTGATTGACGGCCCGTAACGGTATATGAGGCCGGCGACGATGAAAAATCTTGCCGAACGGCTGAGTATGGACGCGACTAAAAATACGATAAAATCTATCTTGAAAGCCCCGGCGCTTATGGTAAAGGCCTTGTAAGGTATTGGGGTGAACCCGCCGATGGCCACGGCCCAAGCGTCGTATCTCGAGTAAAGTTCTTTTATGTGGATATAAGTTTCCGTCAGGCCGTAAATCTTGACTATATTATATCCGACCGTATCCATGAAATAAAATCCGATAAGGTATCCGAATACCCCGCCGAGAACCGAACCGGCCGAGCATATGGCCGCGTATCTGAAAGATTTCAAAGGTAAGGCCACGCATAGGGCTATCAAAAGCACGTCGGGCGGTATCGGAAAGAAAATCGATTCGGCGAACGCCAGAATGAAAAGCGCCGGAACCCCGTAAGGAGTATGTGCCCACGACAGAACCCAATCGTAAAGTCTTCTGAGTATATTCATCACGCCTCTGCCTGCCATCCGTCTTTGCCTACAAGCTTGACGAACCTGCATCCTCCGAGGTCTTCTCTTATGAATCTTCCGTTCTTTTTTGTGATACGGACGAGTTCCTGAACAAACTCCCCTCCGACCGGTATGACGAGCCTTCCGCCTTCGGAGAGCTGTTCGAGACAGGCCTTCGGGACGTCCGGAGAGGCCGCGGTAACTATTATGGCGTCGAACGGAGCCTCGTCCTTCCACCCGAGAGTGCCGTC
>JBBTLC010000103.1:0-3300 GCA_038068875.1 Deltaproteobacteria bacterium | reverse complement strand
AGAAGGAGGGACGGCTCTTTGATTACTCAAACCATGTCCCCAGATATTAAGCAGGGAACGGAGAGATTTTTTAATAAAGAACACGGCATCTCTAAAATAAAAAAGGGGAGGCGAAGAATCGCCTCCCCTTTTGATTCGAATCTTCCGAATTTATCTCTTCGAGAACTGGAACCTCGCCCTCGCGCCCCTCTGTCCGTATTTCTTTCTTTCCTTCATCCTCGGATCCCTCGTAAGGAGCCCGGCCTTTTTAAGAACCGCCCGAAGGGTCGCGTCCGTCTCGACAAGCGCCCTCGCTATGCCGTGCCTTATTGCGCCGGCCTGTCCGGTGGACCCGCCGCCCGCGACATTCGCGAACACGTTAAACTTCTTCGTCGTCTCGGTAATAGCAAACGGACGTCTTACCTCTATCCTCAAGGTATCCCTTGAAAAATAATTATCAAGGGGCTTCTTGTTGACCGTGATATTGCCCTCGCCGGGCATGAGCCTTACCCTTGCTACCGACGTCTTTCTTCTTCCTACAGTGGCAATTACGTTTTCTTGCGCCATTTCTGAAATATCTCCTTAATATTAGCCTAAGTTAAGAGGTTCGGGGTTCTGCGCCGCGTGCGGATGCTTATCCCCGGCGTATACCTTGAGTTTCTTGAACATGTCCCTTCCGAGAGGCCCGGAGGGAAGCATTCCCTGTACGGCCTTTTCTATCGCGGCCTCGGGCTTTGTCTGGAGGAGTTTGCCGAGCGCCACGGAGCGGAGCCCGCCGGGATAGCCGGTGTGGTGATGATACATCTTATCCGTGAGTTTCTTTCCCGTAACTGAAACCTTCCCGGAATTTATGACAACCACGAAATCTCCCGTGTCTATGCTCGGCGTGTACGTAGGTTTGTGCTTGCCTCTAAGAACGGCGGCAATGGCGGTGGCGACGCGTCCGAGGGTTTTGCCCTTTATGTCCACCAGATACCACTTGCGCGGGACTGAATCCTTGTCCGGCATATACGTCTTCATTAGTTAAAGCTCCTTGCGCGCTTAATTTGAATATATAAATGTAAAGGATTTTCAGACCCTTGTCAAGGTTTTTATTAAACTCGCCATAATTTCGCTGTCTAATTGACATAAATTCCTTTTACTGGTATCTTATGAGTTGCAGGGATTAATCCCTGCCGCTGGGGGAGCCGCAGTCGCGGCTGAGAGTTCCGTCCGCCCGCCAATCAGTAAGGCGGGCAGAGCGGAAGACCCTTTGAACCTGACCGGGAGTAAAGGCCTGCGTAGGGAAAGCGGCTTAATACGGGTAGCATTATCTCCGGGCCGTCTTTTTTTCGCAGACGGCCCTTTTTTATTTTGAAAACACAAATGATAACAGACGCCGATAAACCTGTCCTGAGCAGGGTCGAAGGAATAGAATCTCTTTCCCTAATCCCTCCTGACCTCCCTTTAGAAAAGGGAGGAACCGTTTCAACAAGAGAGCCTTCGGAAAAGGAACTTTCCCTTATTCTTAAAGACGCATCTTGTCTTAAGGGGCTTAGTCTTGAGAGCGCGGCTCTTCTTTTGGCGATAAAAGACGAAAACCTCCTCAAAAGGCTTTTTAAAGCGGCCGGAGAGGTCAAGGAAAAGGTCTTCGGGAAAAGAATCGTGCTTTTCGCGCCTCTTTATCTTTCCAACCTCTGCGTAAACGGCTGCCTTTACTGCGGTTTCAGGAGCGCCAACAAAGACGTTCCGAGAAAGGCCCTCTCGACCGAAGAGGTGGTTAAAGAAGCAGTCGTGCTCGAAGGAATGGGCTTTAAAAGAGTGCTCCTCGTAACGGGAGAAGACCCTTCTCACGGGCTCGACTACATAATCGCCTCGATAAGGGCGGTGTATAAAGAAACAGGCATAAGGATAGTTCACTTGAACGCCCCTCCCATGGACGTCGAAGAACTCAAGGAACTTAAAGCCGAAGGCGTCGGAGTGTTTCAGGTATTTCAGGAGACCTACCACAGGCCTACCTATGAACTCATGCACCCGAGCGGAAAAAAGAAAGACTACGACCGGCGGATAACCGTAATGGACAGGGCATTTCAAGCCGGATTCGACGACGTGGGCATTGGAGCGCTTCTCGGGCTTTACGACTTCCGCTTCGACGCCCTTTCCGCCATAGCCCACTCAAAACACCTCTGCGAAACTTACGGGACACACGCCCACACCATATCCATACCGAGACTTCGCCCGGCGCAAGGCTCGAAACTGAGCGAGCAAGACGCCCTGCGTTACGAGGTAAGCGACGAGGAACTTAAAAAGATAGTCTCGGTTTACAGGTTATCCGTGCCAACGGCAGGGGTCGTGGCCTCGACGAGAGAGAGCGCGGGATTAAGGAACGAACTCATAAAAATCGGCGCGAGCCAACTTAGCGCCGCCTCAAAAACAAACCCGGGCGGCTACTCGGCTAAAGAAAAAACCCTTACTCAGTTCTCAACCAACGACAAACGCTCGATACTCGAAGTCATGGCCGACACAATCAAGGCCGGATGCCTGCCGAGCCTCTGCACAACGTGTTACAGGACGGGCCGTGTCGGGAAAAACTTCGCCGAGATAACGTCCTCAGGCAACATGGAAAAATTCTGCCACGCGAACGCCGTGCTGACTCTCAAGGAATACGTGCTCGAACAACCTCTTCCCGGGGAGGCAGGACTTTTCAACGAGGCCATAGCAAAGGCTCTTTCTTTGGTTAAAGAGCCGGGCGTAAGGAAAAAAATCATCGAAGGCATTAAAGAACTCGAAGACGGAAAAAGGGACGTTTATTTGTGAAGATTTCAATTAACGGAAAAGAGACGGCCGTAGAAAACGGAGCGACGATTAAAAAACTCCTTCTATCGCTTGGCGTAAAACCCGAAGGCATTGCCGTGGAGCTTAATAAAGAAATAGTGCCGAGGACGGCGCACGCTCTGACGATAATCAAAGAAAACGACACTATCGAAATAATACGCATGGCTGGAGGAGGCTAAAAGCATGAAAATAAACGACGTCCTTAAAATAGGAGGAAGAACCTTTACGTCGCGCCTTATGGTCGGCTCCGGCAAATACCCTTCGAACGAGGTCATGAAAAAATCGCTCGAAGAATCAGGCGCCGAGGTAGTAACCGTCGCAGTGAGGCGCGTTGACCTTAAAAATCCGCTTGATTCGTTTTTCGGCCACATAGACGCCTCGCGCTACACCATACTGCCGAATACCGCCGCCTGTTACACGGCCGAGGACGCGGTGCGAACGGCGCGGCTCGCTCGCGAGGCCCTCTCGACCGACCTCGTAAAACTTGAGGTCATAGGGGACGAAAAA
>JBBTLC010000102.1:0-2082 GCA_038068875.1 Deltaproteobacteria bacterium | reverse complement strand
TTTTCATAATGATACCAATCGTCGCCGTCAACTACTCGCACTTTTCCCGTTTCGGCTACGTCATATTCGCGGCGAGCATATTAAGCCTACTCCTTGCCTTGACAATCGGGCGCACCGTCGCCGGAGCGCAGAGGTGGATATCCTTGGGCTTTCTGTCTTTCCAGCCCTCGGAATTCGCGAAGATAGCCTTTATCATAGCCTTGGCCAAACACTTGAGTTCCGTCAAGGTGCCGCCAAAGGGACTTGACTTTAAGGAACTTATAGCCCCGCTCGCGATACTTTTCGTACCCTTTATCCTCATAGCCAAGCAGCCGGACCTCGGCACGGCTCTCATATTCTGCGCGATATTCGCGTCCATGACTCTCATGATGAGGATAAGATTCAGGGTGCTATTGGCGGCCGCCGGAGGAATGGCAATCTTGATGCCTCTTGCGTGGGGACACCTTAAGGCCTACCAAAAGGCGAGGGTCTTGAGCTTCATAGACCCGTCGAAAGACCCCTTGGGGAGCGGTTACCACATAATACAATCCAAGATAGCCGTAGGCTCAGGGGGTATTATCGGCAAGGGTTTTACTCAAGGAACGCAAGGCTCTCTCATGTTCCTTCCCGAGCATCACACGGACTTCATATTCTCCATACTCTCCGAGGAATGGGGCTTCGCCGGAGTGTTGGCGGTGCTCCTTCTCTTCCTTACGCTAATCCTAAGGGGCATGGACGTCGTGAAAAACGCAAAAGACCGGTTCGGATTCCTCGTCTCCTTCGGCATAATCTCGATGCTCTTCTGGCACGTGACGATAAATCTCGGCATGGTGACCGGGCTTTTACCGGTCGTAGGCGTGCCTCTGCCGTTTTTCAGCTACGGAGGGTCTTTCCTCCTGACGGTCCTTATGAGCATGGCGCTCCTGATAAACATAAACATGAGGAGGTTCTCGCTCTGATGCCAACAGGCCAAATCAAAAAAAGAGCGGCTCTTTTCCTCTCAACGGGCGGCCTTGCGGGCTACGTCCCTTTCGCGCCCGGCACCGTCGGAACCCTCTGGGGAGTGCCGCTTTTTTACGGCCTCGAAGGCCTTGACCCGTTACTATGGACGGCCTTTCTTATCGTTATAATCGTCTTTGCCGTAGCCATCTCTAACGAAGCCGAGAAACACCTCCAAAGAAAAGACCCCAAAGAGATAGTCATAGACGAAATAGCGGGCTACGGCATAGCGACGGCGTTCCTGCCCTTTACGCTGTTAAACGTCATATTGGCCTTTATTCTTTTCAGGTTTTTTGATATCCTTAAGCCGTTCCCCATAAGCCGGATCGAAAAGGCCTTGCCCGGCGGGTGGGGCATAGTGATGGACGACTGCGTTGCCGGAATATTCGCGAACGTCGCGTTACAGGTTATACTAAGGTACGCCCTATGAGCAAACGCGCGGAAATGGAGATTGCCCGTAAACTCATGAAAAAAAGGCTTACCCTTGCCGTTGCCGAGTCCTGCACAGGCGGACTTCTTTCAAGCACGCTTACCGACGTCCCCGGAAGCTCAAAATGGTTCAAGGGCGGCGTCGTGGCTTACACAAACGAAGTCAAAAAGCGGATTTTGGGAGTAAAGACCGCAACGCTTAGAAAATACGGAGCAGTATCCGAAGAAACGGCCATCGAGATCGCGAAAGGCGTAAGGAAAAAACTTAAAACCGACATAGGTATATCAATAACAGGCCTTGCCGGACCTGGCGGCGGCACCAAAAAAACCCCTGTCGGGACGATATTCGTAGGCGTTGATGACGGCAAAGAAACGCTCGTAAGAAGACTCGAACTGAAAGGCTCGAGGGTTAAAATAAAAAGAGACGCCGTCGGCTTAGCAATAAAAATACTCCAAAAATTCATAAAATAAACGTATAATAATTGACATTAAAAGTGCATCCATGGAAAAACAAAAATTAAAATCTAAATTCAAAAGCCGCCTGCTCGACCATGTCGAAGCATTTAATTCGTCGGTCTCTACCGAAGACGGAGATTGGGTTGTTAAGGGATTTATTGATATTGCCAAAAACATCTATACTATATCGGTTAACACAAAAGTCATATCAAAGATAAT
>JBBTLC010000101.1:0-3534 GCA_038068875.1 Deltaproteobacteria bacterium | reverse complement strand
GATACTCGAGAGGAATTACAGAACCCGCTACGGAGAGGCGGATATAGTCGCCAAGGACGGTCAAACCGTCGTGTTCGTGGAGGTAAAGAAAAGGCGGAGCGCCCGTTACGGCTCGGCAAAGGAGGCGGTAGGGCCGAAGAAGATGAGGCATCTCGTGATGGCTGCCAAGGACTATATTTCGAAACGACCCGAAGGCCTTGCCAAGGGTCTTAACGTGAGGTTCGACGTCGTGAGCATAGAAACGCACCGCGATTCAAAGGGGCGGGTCGAGCACGTAATCGGCGCGTTCGAAGACGCGGACGGATTTTGATTGGCGGCGGTTACCTGTTGTAAATGCCTTAGTCGTTGTCTTCGAAAGGAGACGCGTCTATGGACGGCGCCGGGGGCCTTTTCTTCAGGCGGGCCTTTTCCGATTCTTCCTTCTTGAAAGAGTCTTCTAATTCCTGTAACATCTTCTCCTTAAGAGCCGACAGCGCCCGTTGCATGGCGGCTATGTATTTTTCGTCAGCCGGAGGGGCAAGCCTTGCGAGGCCGGCAAGAGAGTCCGCCTCTTGCGACGCGAAGTTGTCCAGGAGTTTCTTTACGGCCGAGTTCTTTCTTTTGCCAGGTTCTTCTGTCCATCCGATGTTTTTCAGGCGTTTCAAGAGCTTATCTTTGGCAACGGTTCTTTCTTTTTTGTATTCGTCGAAGCCGCCTCTTTTTTCCATGTCTTTAAGCGCACGCAGCATTTCCGAGGAGAATTTTTCGGCTAAAGAGGCGGCGGATGCCGCGGTATCAGCCCCGTAGAGGGTAAAAGGCGAAAGTAATACCGATAACATGCCGAAAAGTAAAATCGCAGTTTTCATAATCGAAGTATACAGGGGCTTGCGTTTCATGTCAATCCGAAGGCTCATTCATGGGTAAAACTTTCTTCATAATAGACGGTTCGTCCTGCATATACAGGGCGTTTCACGCAATCACCGGCCTCGCCACTTCCAAGGGTCTGCCTACTAACGCCACGTACGGTTTTATCCAGACCTTGAGGAAGATACTGAAGACCTATGAGCCTGATTATATGGCAATCGCCTTTGACGTGAAGGGGCCGTCTTTCAGGCACGAACTCTTTCCTGATTACAAGGTCGAGAGGCCGTCCATGCCGGATGAGCTGAGAGTTCAGATACCTTACATAAAGAGGTTCACCAAGGCCTTCAACGTAAAATCCGTCGAGATGAGCGGCTTCGAGGCGGACGACCTCATCGCCGCTTTAGCGAAGAAGTTTTCCGGGGAGCAAATTAAAATCGTCATCGTAACCGGCGATAAGGACATGCTTCAGCTTGTCCGCGGCGATACGGTGGTTTTGGATTACGGGAAGGACAAGGAGTACGGAAGGGCGGAGGTCGAGGAAAAAATAGGCGTTCCGCCGGAACTGGTGGCGGATTTCATGGCGCTTTCCGGAGACCAGATAGACGGCATACCGGGCGTAAAGGGAGTGGGGCCGAGGACCGCATCGAAACTCGTGCTCAAGTTCGGCTCAATCGAAGACATTTATGAACGAATACACGAGGTTCAGCCACAAAAGCTGAGAGAACTGCTTAAGGAAAAGAGAGAGGACGCGTTTCTTTCCAAAAGGCTCGCCGTGCTTTCGGGGGACGTCGCGATAGAGTGCGGCCTTGAGGATTTTAAAAGGGCTGAACCTGATTACGACGAGTTGGAAAGGCTCCTCGGAGAGTTGGAGTTCTTGAAGTTGGCGCGGGAATTGGTGCCTGAAAAGGAGACAATCGAAGCGGCGATAACGTCTCTGACCTCGATTGAGGCGGCGGATGAGGCAATAAGGCGTTTATCGAAAGGAAAGATTGTCGCTGTTATTTTGGAAAAGGATAAGGACGGCGAGGTTTCGGGCATAGGGCTTGGCAATGACTCCGAAGGCGGCAACTATTTTTACGCGCCCTGCGCCGGGGGGTTCGGGGTACCCACGCCAAGCGGCGTGGGTCGAGCGGCCGGGGCACCCGACCTACTCTCCGAGTTGGTACCCCGAAGCGGCGCGGGTCGAGAGAGGGTTTTTCCCGCCATAAAGCGCCTTATGGAAGACCCTTCCGTCGAGAAGGTCTCGGACGACGCCAAGGCCGTGTTCTTGTATTTTTTAAAGTCAGGGATAAGTCCGAAGGGAGTTTCCTTCGACGCGTCGGTTGCCTCGTATCTTTTGAACCCGGCGGCGTCGTCTCATACGCTCGAAACAGTGTGCCACATATATTTAGGCGAGAGGGTCGGGGAAAAGAGTCCCGTGTCCAAAAGGCTTTCCGCTCTTGCGAGGGTGGTTTTGGTCTTACGCGAGAGGCTTGTGGCAGATGGATGCGAGAGGCTTTTCTTCGATATTGAGATGCCCTTAATCGAGATACTCGCCTGGATGGAGATTAAGGGAATAAAGGCGGACAGGGCGGCCTTGCTTCGCCTTTCTTCGGTGTTGGAAAAGGAACTGGATTCTCTGGAAAAGGGGATTTTCGAGGTTGCCGGGCATAGGTTCAACCTGAACTCTCCGAAACAGCTCTCGGTTTTTCTTTTCGAAAAACTCGGCCTGAAACCAATGAAAAAGACCAAGACCGGTTTTTCGACGGACGAAGGCGTCCTAACCGCGCTCTCCGGCCAAAACGAGGTCGTAGGCCGCATACTCGCCTACAGGCAACTTTCCAAATTGAAAAGCACGTACGTCGATGGCATACTGTCTCTCATGGATCCTTCCGGCAGGGTTCACACGTCTTTTAACCAGACGATTACCGCCACGGGCAGGCTTTCGAGTTCAAGCCCCAATCTTCAGAATATTCCTGTAAAGGGCGGCTACGCCGGAAGGATAAGGGAGGCGTTCATCGCTTCAAGCGGCTCAAAGTTCCTCTCAGCCGATTATTCGCAGATAGAGTTGAGGCTTGTGGCGCATCTCTCGGAAGACCCTTTGCTTCTTTCGGCGTTCGAGGCCGGCGAGGACGTGCATACGCGCACCGCGAGCGAGGTTTTTTCCGTGGAGCCCTCGCTCGTAACTCCCGAGATGAGAAGAAGGGCCAAGGCCATAAACTTCGGCATCATATACGGCATGGGGCCGCACGGACTCGCGACGGAACTCTCCATACCGGTCATTGAGGCGAAGGCCTACATAGACGCCTATTTCGAGCATTATAAAGGAGTAAGGGAGTTCGTGAGAAAAACAATCTAAAGCGCGAGGTAACTCGGCTATACCACGACCCTTTTCAAAAGGCGGAGATACGTGCCTGAACTTGCCTCAACGAGCGAGCAGGCCGTGAGGCTCGGCGAAAGGATAGCTGTAAACGCGCCTGTGCAGGGAGGGGCCGCGGACATAATAAAGGCCGCGATGGTCGCCATACATAAAAGGTTTCTTGAAAAGGGGTTTCGCTCCGAGCTTCTTCTTCAGATACACGACGAGCTTGTTTTTGAAGTCCGCGACGAGGAGATTCTTGACGTGGAACGCGTGGTAAGGGAGGAGATGGAGGGGATTATCAAGCTCAAGGCGCCTCTCAAGGTGAATATTTCCATAGGGGAGAACTGGGG
>JBBTLC010000100.1:0-2698 GCA_038068875.1 Deltaproteobacteria bacterium | reverse complement strand
GCCTTCACGTTCTTAAGCGCGTCCTTAATCTCTTGGTGAGGGAACGGCCTGAAGAGCCTCGGCCGGAGAACACCGACCTTTTTCCCCTTTGCCCTGAGCTCGTCAACCGCGGCCTTGGTCGTGCCGGCGGCGGAATTCAAGACAACTATCGCGCAGTCCGCGTCATCCAGCCTATAACTCTCCATAAGGCCGTATTCCCTGCCCGTGAGGCGGCCGAATTCTTTTCCTATCTCGATAACCGCGTCCTTCGCCCTCGCCATCGCCTCGGACTGGGCGAACTTGAATTCCATGTACGAATCCGGAAGCGTCATGGCTCCCATGGTAACGGGATTATCCGTATCCAGGAGCGAATGGGCCGGCTTGTACTCGCCGATAAAGTCCTTCACTTCCTTGTCGCCCATGAGCGTTAGGTTTTCTATTGCGTGGCTCGTTATGAACCCGTCCATGCAGACCATGGCCGGAAGAAGCACGGAAGAATGCTCGGCTATCCTCACCGCCTGAATCAGGTTGTCGTAGGCCTCCTGCACGGTCTCGGAGTAGAGTTGTATCCAGCACGAGTCCCTCGCGCCCATTGAGTCCGAGTGGTCGCAGTGTATGTTTATCGGTGCGGAAAGCGCCCTGTTGACGAGCGTCATGACTATCGGAAGCCTGTAACCCGATGCTATGTAGAGCATCTCCCACATAAGCGCCAGACCCTGAGAGCTCGTGGCCGTCATGACCCTCGCTCCGGCGGCCGAGGCTCCGACGCACGCGCTCATGGCCGAGTGTTCGCTCTCAACCGTTATGAACTCCGTATCCACCTCACCGTCCGCGTAGTAATTAGAAAACTCCTCGATAACCCCGGTCGAGGGGGTTATCGGGTACGCCGGGCACACGTCCGGGTTTATCTGCTTCATGGCGTAGGCTATGGCGGAGTTGCCGGTAAGCCCTACCTGTTTTTTTTCCTTCGCTACAACGGTCATGTACCCTGCTCCTCCTCGATCATTTTTATGGCCTTCACCTTGTCCGGGCACTCGACCGCGCATATGCCGCACCCCTTGCAATGCTCCATGTCGAAGCCGACCATCTTCCCATTCTCCACTATTATGGCCGAGTCCGGACACATCACCCAGCAGATAAGGCAATTGGTGCACTTAGCCTTATCGAGCACCGGGCGCATCTTTCTCCACCCGCCGGTCACGTATTCGTCGGCGTTCCCCGCGATAGAAATAACTCCTCCGAGGGGAACGTTTTTCTTAGCGCCTTCTTTATCCTTCAAAGAGTCCTTCTCGCTTCCTTCGACTTCGCTCAGGACAGGCTTTTTCATCTATTTTTCCCCTTTCACGCCTTCGAAACCGGCCTTCATGGCCGCCACGTTGCCCTCGATTACCGCCTCCGAGTACTTCTTAGAGTAATTTTCCTTGAAGTCCTCTATGAGCGATTCGAGTTTTATGAGCCCCGTCACCTTGGCGACCGCGCCAAGCATAGGGGTATTGGGCATCTCTCTTTTTATCGTCTCCCTCGATATCTTGGAGGCGTCAAGCGTATAGACCCTGCCGAAGCCCTCGGCCAAGGACAGCATCTTTCTCATGACTTCGGGCGAGTTCGGCGTGTTTACGATAAAGATGCCATCCTTTTCGGTTCCGCTCGTTACCGAGCCGAACGACTCCATGCCGCCCGAAAGCGCCATTCCTATAAGGGTCTGGTCGGCTATGAGAACGATGCTCGGGTTCGTAACCTGACAGTGCATCTTTATAGGGTCGTCCGAAACCCTGTTGAACGCCCTTACCGGCGCGCCCATCCTCTCCGGGCCGAACTCCGGGAAGGCCTGAACGTATTTGCCTTCCATGAGAGCCGCCTCTCCGAGAAGCTTAGCCGCAGTAACCATGCCCTGCTGCGCCCTTCCGTGCCATCTTACCTCGGTATATTTCATCTAACACCCCGCCCGGATTGTTTTTTATGAAAACCTAAGCCTCTCTCCTGCCGTCCATCGCCCTTCCGAGCGTCGAGGGGTCCATATACTCTATCGAACCGCCGACCGGAACTCCGGAGGCTATCCGCGAGACTTTGACCGCGAAACCCGAAAGCGCCTTTTTAATGTAAAGCGCCGTTGTTTCGCCTTCGGCGTCGAACGAGGTCGCGAGTATCACCTCGCTTACGCCGCCATCTCTTACGCGCGAGACGAGTTCCTCGAACTTTATCTCGTCCGGCCCGACGCCCTTAAGAGGGGCGATCGCGCCGTGAAGCACGTGGTATCTTCCCCTGAAAGAACCGGCCGCCTCTATGGCGACCATGTCCTTGTAATCCGCCACGACGCATATCGTCGCTGCGTCGCGCGAAGGGTCGGAACAGAGCCTGCACGGGTCTGCCTCCGAAAAACTCATGCACCCCGAACAAAGCCTCACGTTCTCCTTTACGTCCAAGAGGCTTTCCACGAGTTCCTTTACGTAGTCCTTCTTCGCGTTCAGCACGTAGAGCGCGAGGCGGCCGGCCGTTTTTTCTCCTATGCCGGGAAGCCTTGAAAAAGCCTTTATGAGCCTCGATATCGGCTCCGCGTATCTCACGCCTAAAATAACCCCGGTATGTTTATGCCCATGCCGGATGTGATTTTTCCCATCTCCTCGGCGCTGTCCTCCTGCGCCCTTTTGCTTGCCTCGTTAACGGCCGCGACGACAAGGTCCTCCAACATCGGGACGTCATTCGGATTAACGACCGCGGG